>JAHLWJ010000180.1 GCA_019057975.1 Promethearchaeota archaeon
CTGGGGGTATTGCTGGGCATTGCTGGCTTTTTCGGTAATTTGGGCTGGTAATATAGGAAATAGGTAAAAAAATAAAAATTTATAAAAATTTAACTTTTTTATAATAATAGTATTAAAATATTACCATAAAAGTTTTATAAAAATAGAAAATAAGTAATTTAGGGGCTTTGATATTTTCCTCAAAGATGGACACTTAAGGAAGATGGAGCCAGTAGCGTAACCGGTTAAAGGGAAGTCGGTTTTTATTTTCTACATAAAAGTTTATAAAAACGTGTCCTTTCGGCAAGCCTGAATAAAATGAGATTTTTCAGATAAAAATAACCCGTATACCATCATGAAATAGACTATTTTAAGATTTGGATAGATTATTTAGCTTCAGATTGGAGCATTTCCTGGTAATTTTAGGGCATCCATTTTTCTGGATTTTTGGCAATCAAAAAAGAATTCTCCTGCAGGGTCTTTAGATAATTAGAAGGATTGGCCCTGCAAAGGCTACAGGTATGAATTAAGTTCATAAAAAGAAGTCAATATTTTTAAATTTTGACATTTTTAATTTGATAATTAATGTGTAATCTATAATATAATATTTAAAAAGTCATTTTTTGGTTATGCATAAAAAGCTAATATCAGTAATAATTCCTGCCTACAATGAGGAAAAAACAATAGTAGCAACTATAAAAGAAACCATTAAAGCCATAAATAATATCAAGGGATTAAACTATGAGCTAATAATTGTAGATGATGGGAGCATAGATAATACCTATACCGTAGTCAAGCAGTTAGCATACCAATTAGCATACAATATAAAGGTAGAAAGCTACTTCCCCAATAAAGGAAAAGGATTTGCCTTAAAAAAAGGGGTCCTGGTTGCCAGAGGAGATTATATACTGTTTTTGGATGCAGACTTGGAGATACATCCTAATCATTTATTAATTTTTTTAAACCTTCTTAAACAGTCCAAGGCAGATGCTATTATAGGTTCCAAAACCGCTAAGGGCTCTGTGGTGAAAGCACCTTTGAAAAGAAAAATAATAAGCATCGGCTATTATTTCCTTCTGAAAATATTATTCAGGCTGCCGGTAACCGATACTCAAACTGGGTTTAAGTTGTTTAAAAGGCAGGCTTTGAAAAATTGTGTTCAAAAAACCTCTATCAAAGGGTATTCTTTTGACTTAGAGCTGTTAGTTATTATGAATATCCATAAATATAAAATCATGGAAAGCCCCATCAAGGTAGACCAGTTAAGGTTAAGAAGAATCAATTTAATAGATTCTTTGCCTATGCTAAAAGACACCTTAGCAGTATTTAAGAGATATTACTTTACTAGGTCCTACACTTAGTTCTTCAGGCAAACAAGATTTTGAGTCTTACTGTTTTTTCCAATAAGCTTTTTTGAGCTTTTTTTAGATTTAAAATAAAACAATAAATTCAGCAGCAGAATAAGCCCAATAATCACCCAACCGAGAATAGAAAGTGCAACTCCTATTATATTTGCATAAGTCATTCCATAATAGACTGTAACATTACTCTGGGTGGGTATTACCATCATAAGTGACGGTGAAACAAGATATGGTCCTTCAGCTCCAATTGCATTCCAGTTTGGAAAATATGAGACTTTTATAAGGTGAGGCACTCCTATTGCTGTTGTTGTAAATTCTATTTTTTCTCTTTCTAGAGTCTCAGATATAACTTCACCTTTTACATTGACAGGATTATCAGGGACATCAGTAACCTGAGTGATCTCTTTAAACTGCTTAAGTTCTTTACTTCCATCATCGTAGATGACCGGGTTATCGATATTATCTTCATACCAGTACCAGTATTTAATCTCACTTAACCATTCTTCCGTTTTATATCTATATGGCATATTTCCCACTATCTCTACAAAGTTATGCGGACCTAAGCATCATAAATCTAAACCAAATATTAATGGAATTAGAGATATTTAAGAAATTTATAAAATAGCATGGGGTTTCTAACTTACAAATTTTTGAACTGTTTATTTAGGGAAATGTGAGATATTCATAAGTTTGTTAATTATGGTAAATGAATTCAAACAAGGATTAATGAGTTAAATAAGGATATTTTTATACCAGAAATGGGCTAAATTATAAAAACATATTACTAATGGGAAAGAGGAGCAACAACTTCTGAAAGCAGGAAAACTAAAATAAACAAAATAAAAATTCCACCTAGGACTATTCCTGCTATATCAAATCCCCTACCTTTACTGCTATGGCGACCTGCTTTTATTCTTTTTAAATCAATACTTCCGCATACCACTGCCGCAATTGACAAAACGGATACGCCATAGAGAAATACATATATAAATAAGTCTGAAGCATAAAACCAAAAAGCCAGGTAAAAGCCTGCCAGGCCAATTGCTAGTATGCCAGTAACCAAAGCTGCAATTGACAATCCTCTATATTTTTCTGATTTTATTATAATCATCAGTTTATATAAAAGATAAACATAAACTATAACCTGTGGTAATGCTTTTTCGCTTATCAGCAAAAACCTCATAATATATGTCTTGTGGAAATGCCATAGGTAATATAAACTAGGAGTAGCTAAGACAAAACCACACAAACCTATTAAGACCTTTTCCCATTTTTCTTTACTTATAATAAAACAAACAACAACTATAGGTGCCCAAAAAGTCAGAAGACTTTCCCACACTTCCTTATGAAAAACCAAAAATGTAGTGGCAGTAAACAACAAGTAAAGGACTTCATTTCCTTTTGTTTTTAATTTTACTCCTAGGGTAACTATACCAAGAAAAACAATTATCAAAAATAAATAAGCCTTGGACAGGAGATTATATATGATTGGCGATTTATCATAAAAAATTTCTGCTATAAAAGAATTGACGCTAAAGTTATCTATGTAGTGGATTTGCCAACCGTCCCTGTTGCTGCCCAAAAGTATTGTATTAAGAAACGTAGTTATTGATGTGGGGTCTTTAAGTTGAAAGTAAACGATATAAAAAAATGTAGTCCCGAAAATAAATGTTAGGAAAAATAATAAGCCAATTTTATATTTAATCTTAAGAAAAAAGGGGGTAGTGAAGAGCGCCAAAGGCTTCCATGATAAAGACAGTGTCCAAAGCATTGGAGATAAATATTTTTTTTCATAAATTACGCCAGTTAAAAAGCCTAGGAAAAAGACGCCAGCTATATCATTAAACTGCCCCATTCTCCACTCACTGTTTAGGGCAAAAAATCCCAACCACAACAAAAGAGCTATCCCGAGAATATATTTACTGGCTTTTTGCTTTTTCCATATCAACCATATTAAAAATGCCCCTAGGAGATGAGCTATTATAGACAATGTTAAGAATAAATGATAAGTACACTCAGCATTAGGAGTAATTAAACGGAAAAATGAACCCCAAACAAGTGCTGTGGTAGGTAAATATTTAAACTCCATAAAATAGGGAGTAACTAAATCGTTCCCTGCTAAAGATCCATAAATATAATGACCGGTAAATACGTTATGACCTGCCTGATACAGGCTATAGAAGTCTTCACCCAAAGCAGCGCAAAGCGTATATCCAAGATGACTACATTCCGGGAAAATAATTCTGTAAACGTAATAGGAAAATATAGATAAACCTACAAAAATACATGAAAATAGAAAGGCGTTTTCTAGTCGTTTCATAAGCAATTTATTTGTTATTTTAATATACTTCAGCATTTACTTATTACTGCCTTGTAGTATTAAAAAGTAAGACTGTATTCATTTTGGTTTTAAGTAATACTTGTTATTTTTTATTTGATTAATTAAACTCATTTTAAAAATTACAAGCTTAAAAGATATGTTGTATACAAAGATCTTTGACAGCAATGCTATTAAAAAAAAGGGAAGTGGAAAATAAAAATTGAGCATTGGCATTCATGCAAACCACCTCATGTCCCATCCGGTCATTCTGAAATTGGGAAAGAGTTCGTCTATAAAAAATTTAGCGATGTAATTGTGTGATGTCGTATCCCAACTGGATATAGCTGTTGTATTCTTGAAAATGACATCAGGTGTAAATGTATAAAACAGCATTCCATAGATCACAAGGAATGTGATTATAAGTGAAAGTGTAAAGAAAAGCCTTCTCTTTGTAAAAGCAGAAATTTTTTGTTCAGCAATTGTATTATATGGAGTACTAAAAAGTATAAGGGAATCAGAGGATTCTTTTAAGTAAGAGATTTTTTGAGAGATATTTTTGAATAAATTTGTCAAAATATTCATTTTCTCACCGGATTTTAAATTCTAATAATAGACTTTATTTTCTATATCAGAAGCTATCAAAACTATTTATGGTATCTTTTCTTTCTTTTAAGATAAAATACCAAATTCAATACCAGAATAAACCCAATAATCACCCAACCGAGAATAGAAAGTGAGACCCCTATTATATTTGCATAAGTCATTCCATAATAGACTGTAACATTGTTCTGGGTGGGTATTACCATCATAAGTGACGGTGAAACAAGATATGGTCCTTCAGCTCCTATAACCTTCCAGTTTGGAAAATATGAGACTTTTATGAGGTGAGGCACTCCTATTGCTGTTGTTGTAAATTCTATTTTTTCTCTTTCTAAAGTCTCAGATATAATTTCACCCTTTACATTCCCGGGATTTTCCGGGACATTTTTAAGCTGTTCCCACGTAATCTCTTCAAACTGCTTGAGTTCTTTACTTCCATCATCATAAATGACTGGATTATCGACATTATCTGCATTTAAGTACCAGGCCCTCATTTCCCAAATCCAGTCTTCAGCTTTATATCTATATGGTATATTTTCCACTATCTCTACATAATTATGCGGACCTCTTATTTCATAGAAATAAAACGGTTCGATCTTGTTCAGGAACTCAACCCTGCTGTCATTATTTAAATCTTCGATCACTTCAGGTGAGTTTGCTATAATATATGCGATGTTATAGTAAATGAGATGTTTCATCGCTGCTTCATGATCTCTTGTTCCAGGGACGTCCCAGCCTGAAATAGACGTTCTATCTTTTACTATAAACTCAGCTTTATTTATATAATGAAATGGTGAAGTAAGTGCACTCTCAGCAAGAAGCCCTTCCATGGTCGGTTGTTTTGTCCAATAGGGTATAAGCTCTAAAGACCTTGTAGTTCCAAATTTTCCAAGAATGCTTTGATCATAATCATACATTACCCTGCCGTAAGGGAGGGAATCAAGATATTTCATAAGGGCATCGTAGGTTTCCCAATCAGCTCTTGATTCAAAACCGGTATAATTGTCATGAGCCCATGATGGTCCAATGGGATTCGCTGCTATTATTGATCCAGCTGCTATAAAAGCCACTATAGGGACGAAAGCAATGACAGTAAATTTATAAAATCTCTCCTTAATTCTGGTAAAATTTAAAGAAGAAATTGCTGTTATAAAAATCCAGTAAAGATTTTTAAGTCCATAAGCTGCAAGCAGGTATACGAATATAAATATAAAAGGCAGAAACCGTGCATTAAACAGTCTTCCACCACTCCAAGTAATGACAAAGACAAAAGATATAAATACAAAAATTGTCCAGATTATGGGGATCATTCTTTTATCTTTTTTTAATGCAGCGAAGAACACCCCTACTGAACTAAGAATAAGTGCCGGAATTATCTCACGCGGGAAAAGCTCCTTTAAGTCTTTAATATTTATCCAAAACAATGGCGGTGTCCATTTTACAAGGAGTACAAACGGGAGAGACCAAAAGGTAGACAGAAAGAATCCCACTATAAAAACTAAAATTATATACCTTATAGTTTTCCAGCTTCTATTAAGAAAAAGAAAACTTGGGACAATAATTAAAATTGCTATTAATGTTATAAGATGGGTAAGTACTAAACATGCAAGGATTACGCAGTTTAATGCAAAAAGCAAATCAAACCTGCCTTTTTCTATCCCTCTGTAAAGTGATCCAAGAAAAATAAATACTAATGCAAAACTTATGGAATAGCTGAATTCACCAGCTAAAGTTCCTAAAAAATTTGCCCCATATATTGTAAAGCTATCCATGTAAAGGAAAGCTATGGCACCAATTGAAGCAAGTTCTGGATAAGGATATTTAAACTTAGAGGATTTTCCAAAGTAATATATAGCTGCAGGTAAGATAAAGCTGCCAAGTATTGTTACAAGCTTAAAAGATATATTATAAGCAAAGATTTTTGAGAGTAATGCTATTAAAAAAAAGGGAAGTGGAAAATAAAAAGTGAGCATTGGTGTTCCTGCAAACCACCCCATATCCCATCCGGTCATCCTGAAATTGGGAAAGAGTTCGTCTATAAAAAATTTGGCGATATAGTTGTGAGCACCCGTGTCGCCTCCGGCAGTTGTTGTATCTTTGAAAATGACATCAGGTGTAAAGGCATAAAACAGCATTCCATAGATTACTAAAAATGTGATTATGAGTGAAAGTGTAAAAAAGAGCCTTCTTTTTGTAAAAGCAGAAATTTTTTGTTCAGCAATGGTATTATTTGGAGTACTAAAAATTATAAGAGGATCAAAGGATTCTTTTAAGTAAGAGATTTTTTGAGAGATATTTTTAAAGAACTTTTTTGATTTATTCATTTAAAAATATTAAGATACAAATTTATTTTTATTTTTAATGAATAATATCATTTTTTTAAACAATTTAGAATTATATTATATAATTCTTTTAGTCATCAATTAATCTAATTACATGATTTTATGCTACTTTTTTGTGAATTTTTATAGTTTTATTGTTATATTCTTAGGTAATTATACCATTGGAATAAGGGGGTAATTACCTTTTCTTATATATGTATAAAAAAATTTCTAAAATATACTTGACAAAATTATGAATCTTGTATTATTATATATCTATACATATATAAAAAAAGATTTTAGAGGCTTTGAAACTTTTCTTATAATTGGACGCTAGAGAGAAGTTGAGCCAGTAGCGTAACCGGCTAAAATGTCGGTTTTTTTAATTTTAGGGGAAAATTAAAAGATATTTGATAAAAGGAGAGGTTAGGGGGATTAGATGGTAAAAAAAATAAATAATTCTACAAAATTAATAGTAAAGGAAGTGAAAAATGAATAAAAGGTTCAAAAAGATGCTTCTGTTTTTGACAAGTTTCCTGGTTATTGTTGGTGCGGCAATGTTGTTTATGCCGTCTATGATTTTTACGGCGTCGGTGACACCATCGGTTGTACCAGGTAATCCGCATTGTGCTGATGTTGGATGTTGCAGTGGTGGCACACAGTTAAAGGTAGACCCACCCGCTGAGGGATCGTATTCTATAGGTGGTACAGATGTAATAACTGTCTCGGGCTTTGTTTATGTAGGAAGTGATTTAATATCGTTCGACTGGTCATCCGATAAACTTGTATTTTGTGTAATAGTAAAGGGCGGTACTGAAGGTGCAAATGTCTATTGTTATTCAGGATCAGGAGGTAGTTATGGCGATAGTGGCCTAGTTACTCCAACCGAACAAAATATAAGCCATATCGTCTTCTGCTATGATCCAAGTACCACTACAACTACAGCGGCGACAACTACAACTACAGCGGCGACAACTACAACTACAGCGGCGACAACTACAACTACAGCGGCGACAACTACAACCACACAGCCGACCACTACAACTACAGCGGCGACAACTACAACCACACAGCCGACCACTACAACTACAGGAGGTACCACTACAACTACACAGCCAACCACTACAACTACAGGAGGTACCACTACAACTACAGCAAGACGTACCACTACAACTACACAGCCGACCACTACAACAGGTACTATAGAAGTATTGGCATTTACTGGTTATAATTCTCTATGGTATGTTGCGGGCTCGATTCTGATTGCTTTAGGAATTATAATGGGTACTTTCTCTTTATCAACAGCGTTGAGAAAAAGATAAAATTATTGCATTATCTATAAGAAATTAGGTAAATTTTTCTAAAACTAAAAAAGGAGAGTTCTATAGAAAACTAGAACTCTCCTTTTAGGTAGTAAAAGTCCATGGGCCCCTCAACTGAATACAGTAATGGGAGTAGCCTTTTTCAGGAATAAGGGTCTTTTAAATCTAGTAGAAAGATACAGTTTTATTCGTTAAATTATTCAACCGCCGTATACCGAACGGTACGTACGGTGGTGTGAGAGGTCGGGGGCTTAATCGCCTCCTCCTACTCGATTATATTAGACATGTTTGAATAGTATTTAAATGGACTGTATTATGGAAAGGTTAATTATATATTAGTATAATTTGTCCAGAGTGCAGAACAGAAATAAAGGGCAGATTTTTTATTTGTTCTAATTGTAAATTTAAATTTTTAGCAGTCAGAAAATTACCGGTGGTGAAAAAAAAGGACAATAGGAATTATAAGATAACTGATGATAAGATGGGTAAAAGAAAGAATTTAAAATCTAAAAGAATTAAAATAATAAAAATATTTTCATTTATTTTTATTGGTGCCGGTATTTTATTCCTGGTGTATCCTTTGTATACAAATCTTGTAACTGCCAGACGGGAAACTGCTATACTATCTGCATGGGATGATCAAAAAGAAGTTTTTTTTGAAGAAAAAGAAACAGATGAGGAGACTGAGAATTCAAATACAGTTTCTACAGATAT
>JAHLWJ010000181.1 GCA_019057975.1 Promethearchaeota archaeon
TTTCGGGCGAGGTATTCAGCCCGCCATTCTCAACAGCGCAAGTGTGTGGCATTCAAAAGAGGAGCTCAAGGTTCAGGCTTAGAGTGAATCAGATTTGTGTGAATGGCAGACGATAAATGTTTCGAAATTGAGAGGTGAGATGAGTTAAGTATGTTATATATTGTAGAGGGGGTATGTTCTGGAGTTTAATACTCCAAAATTTTTATTTTTATTTTATTATAGTATTTTTCTGTTTTGCTAATTATCTTAACTCATGAAATTTCATATTGAATAGTAAATTTAATGTGTGATGTCGAGGTAATTTTAGTAAAAATTTATTCTTAATTAAAGAATATTTTTTTTATGCTTAATTGTTATATTTAGCAAAAAAATTAATAAATAATCTCATAACAATATTCTTGTGAGAACAAATGAAAACTCCAATAATACTACAAAGACTCATTTTAGGACCAAATACATTTTTCACAAATTTAGATTTTCAATTCAAAAATAACTTAAAAATAATTTATGGAGATTATGGAACTGGAAAATCTGCTTTACTAAAAATAATAAAATTTTTAACTGATGATAAGGAAAGTATAGATCTTGAATTTTTCAAGCATATATTCAGAAATAAAAAAGATAAAAATAAATCTATTATTTTTAAATACGATCTTAATCCCATTTTTCTAAACTATGATCATCCTGTTATTATTTGCATCCATATAACAGAGGAAAATAATATCGAAATCACATCAGAACCCCCTTTTTCCTCCCATGAAATTGAACAAATAATTAAAAAATTAAATATACAATATCTTAATTTTGATGAAATATTTTCATCCGTTAATTCAGAAAATCAAGAGGATATTACCTATTTAAGTAGAGGTGAACAAATTTGGAAAAATTTTCTAGAAAAGACAGGGAAATTAGAAAATAGTCTCATATTGGTTGATGACCTTCATCCAATGTTGGATGTAGCTCAAAAAATTCTGTTTTTTCAATATATATATGATTTAGGTCAGCATAATCAAATAATAATTACTTCATCAAGCTCTTTGGTAAGTTCTGAGACAAGCTCTATGATGAGAGGTTTTTTCCATAGTAAACGATTTTCAGAATATCAGTTGAAGAATCCATGGCAGGAAAATATTTACGATTACTATAAGGAAGACTTAAAATCAGATTATTATAAAGAGTTTCAATTAGGTATTAAAAACATAAAGAAAATATTGAAATTAAAATTGACTATTAATGAAAAAAGGCTAGAAGATTTTCTAATTCGAATTTTATATGCTAATATAATTACCACTATGGAAACCTATCTATCTGATTGTTTTATTGAAAAAATAATTAATAATAAGAAGTTTATACCAAAACTTCTTGAATTAGTTCCTGAATTTTATAAAGAGAAATTTAATAACCCCAAAAAAGCTTATGATTGGTTCGAGAATATGAATGATAATGTAATAAAAGTACTTACAGGAATTTCATTTCACAATCTTGATAAAGTTATATCTATGTATAAAAACATTCTTAACATCGAGTTTCCGAAGGAACTTGGGGATATATTTAGAGCTATATCAATCCGACATGACATTGTTCATAGAAATGGAAAGACTAAGGAAAACGAGGAAATTCTTTTAATTAAACAAGATTTAGATGACCTAATAGAATTTACATCAGAGTTTATCAGATATATAGAATTACAAGCAAAGGAAATTTAATTTGATTTTTTTTTAACTTATTCTTTCTTTCTCTCTCTTATCTCCCTCCCCCGTGGTGCCCCCTCCTAAAAAAGTAGGTGTAGAATGATATTAATCAAGATAAGGATTGGTTTTATTCCTATTTCTTAGTTTTCCAGCTGTTTTTTCTAGTTCTCTTGCATTCACTTTTGTAGATTCCCATAGCATATGGAGGGGATTTTGTTCAAGAAAAGCACTATACCACATACCATGGTATTTTTTTATATTATTATCAACTTCATGACTAAAATCCTTGTACAATAGACTTGGATTTATTCTTTTTTTTCTTTCAAAATAATGTTTTTTCATATAATCTAATTGACTTTGGTTGTATTTTTTAGGTCTAGGCAACAAATGAAAATGTAAATGTTGCATTTCTTCACACATAGAGATTACATGAACATTTACTACATCTAATATATTTTTCATTCTTTTGGAAATTCTATTAATACCAGATAAAATTGAACTTAATTCATTTTGAGGAATATCATCAGCAAAAATCCGTTCCTTATGGGAACCTAGAATAACTAGAGTATGTCCCTCGATATACGGAATTTGGTTCAAAATTGCATACCAAAGTATTTTTCCATCTTTATCTTCAAAATCAATCCACCTTTCGCACTTTATTCTATTTCCTCTTATTACTTCTATATAATTAAACAAATCTTTAGGTTCATCGAAAATACACATTATTTTTCACTTTTCTTTATATAGTTTTTTTTAATGCTTAGACTATAATCTTTGTCTTAACCTATAACAATTCAATTGCCTTTGTGATGATAATGCTTCTAACTTCTTCATGTTCTTCTTAAGTATTAAATTTGTCAATTTTTTTCTTGAATTCTTTTTTCGGTAATAGTACAATATCTACTTTTAGTCCATTTTGGGCAAATTTTATAACATTTTCACTTCGACCTTTTTGTACTTGACTTCCTGTGTAGTCTTTCCGTAATTTTGGAATTATATCGTTATATACCTTCTGTTTTTGATATGTTTCTGCTATCCAGAAATACATGTCTAAATCACTTTTATTTTTAAAGTCCCCTTCACGACGAGATCCTTCCTTCGCAACGCCCCCTACTTTCCATCCTGAACTGTTTTTAAGCCATTCTGAAAGTGATTTCCATAACTTCTTATATCTTTGAGCATATTCACGTCTTTCTCCCATTAAAATCACCCTTTTTTATTTAATTAACAACAACCATTACTTTAAAATATATGTAGGTTATAATAAATCGAATGAGTTTACTTTTCACACATGAAAACTTTTATGCTAATATTTTTTTGTACATTATAGTAGTATTGTAAATCCTTAAAAAATTTTAAAAAAATGGTTAAGAAATTGATTGAAGAAAAAATCCCTCCTACAAAAAAGGCCCTTGATGAAGCATTAAAACTATCTGATGAGATAATTAAAAATATCGAATTAAGCGAAATTCCTTTAGCGAATATAGCACTAAAAACTGCTCGTCTTGCTCGACTAATAAACGATTTCGATATGATTAAAATTATGGAATTAGAAGTCTCAGGATATTCAAATGAATCTAGTGGATTTGTACCTAAAAATCAATGGGAAATTGGAATTGAAGCAAATCGAGAATACCAAACCGAAGACTATAAGATGCAAATATATCCCGAATCAATAGAACAATTGGAAGGAGAGATGAAGTTCAATCAAACTGCTTTAGAGGTAGCAAGAGACGCGGATATATCTTTTTCATCAGCAAATCCCCGTCAAAGCCCAAGAACATATACTGGTAATTGGAAAGAACGTACTGAGATACGAGAAAGAAATGCTATAGTTTCAAAAAGATTAGCTAGTAGACGTTCTTTAATTTATCAATATGTTTTAAAAAAATATCTAGAATTGAGATTTTCAAATATCGCGGATGATATTTTTGCTAATATCAGAGAAAAAGCAGACGAAAAAATTGGGAAATATGTTCCCGATTCTGTCACACGATTTAATGCCGTATACGAATATCTTAATTCAGAAAATACTGAGAATTGGTCAAATGCAGTCCACAGTTGTAGAAGGATATTGGAAGATCTAGCAAATGCTGTTTATCCTCCTAGTAAAGAGAAACAAATAATTATTAACGGTCAAGAAACACCAATAAAACTCGGTGAAAAGCAATATATCAATAGAATTTTAGAATTTATTACTCAATCCAGTGATTCCCAGAGTTATCAAAATGTTGTAGGTTCACAATTAAAGTTTATAAAAGATAGGTTAGATAGTCTACTTATCGCGTCACATAAGGGAACACATACTACTATTGTTTCTAAAGATGATGCTAATCGTATTGTTGTTTATACATATTTACTAATTGGTGATATTCTTTCATTAGTTAAGTCATAAATTCTAGTTAATTAGAGTAATTAACATGACTAAAAAAGAAATAACATAAAAGAGTAAATGCTAAAATGAGTGATCTCTAATATATTAGTTTCAAGTCATATAACCTATTATTTTTTAAATTTTAAGCAATATTCTTTGATTTTTTCCTGAATTTTCTTATCAATACAGTAGGTATCGTTGTTATTAGAACATGCTTCATGTAGTAACTCTTCAAACTTACTAGATAATCCTAATGCTTTTGCGGTTTTTGCTGCTTTCCAACAGGTCTCCGCGTAGAATCCTCTTAGTTTACCATCATCCTTATCTAGTTCCAAGATTTTAGAGAATAATTCAGAGGCTTCATTATAATCCTCTTTTTCATGAAGAACTTCAGCTTTAGTATCTAAGAACACAAATTTATTTGGTTTTTCATCTAAAAAATTCAATGCTTTAGTTATTGCCATCAAAGCTAGTTCATTTTCACCGACTAAAAGAAATACAACTGCTAAATAATTCCAATTAATAGGAATTAACTTATGATATTCTAATTCGGTCATTTTTTGTAATCGCTCTTTATGTTCATTATATATCGGATTAATATGACTATCGTCTAAATTTCTCACATAAATTAAGAAATTAGGAATTTGTACATCATCTAAATTAACTAAAGATTGTTTATAGAAAGAATCGAACTCTTTTTTAATTTCTTGTTCAAGTTTTTCAAATATTTCAATATGGCTTTCTCTATTTTCTCCTATTTCTGATTTGAGCTTCTCATAGTTTTCTTGTGCTTTGATTAAATAGTAAAAAAGCTTATCAATAAAAAGGGGGAATTCCAATTGGTGATTAATAGCTGCATAATACTTTCCCATCCAAGCATGAAATAAATTTCTATAAATTAATGGAAGTTCTTTATTGTATTTAATAGCTTCTTCATAACTTTTAATCGAATCAACAAACTGTCCAATATTAGCTAGACAAACCCCTTTATTTATTAAAACAACATATTTATACTCCTCTAAATCTGAATCGTTAAAAACTCGGTTGCATTCTTTTATCGCTCCTTGAAAATCTCTAAATTCTATTAAAGAATTAATTAATCCTAAAAATCCTTTTTTATCAACAAAAGAAATGGGAGTACCTGGCTCAATATCATCTTTCCCTACATAATGAATATAACTTAATTTAGCTTCAGCATTAAAGCTTAAATATAATTTCTTTTCCTTTAAGAGATTAATTTTACCTATTATCCATTCATCAAGAATTTGCTTATTAGTGAAAATAGCTTTCTTTAAATTCTTATGTTTAAAAAGATCTTCTACCATTAACGAGAAGAGATTAAACTTTAACATTTTATATTTATCTTCGGCAGAATCAATTGGATATTTCTCAAATATTAATAGATCATCATGTTCATTTAAACTATAATTAAGCACGCTAGGAAATAATTTAATAACTTTTCTATACTCATTTTTCTGCTCTTCTCCCAATTTAATTATATGAAATCGATTTAGTATTCGAGTTATCATTCTTTCATTCATAACACTCTCAAAATACTCAGATAAAAATAATTTTTCTAACAATTTGATTTGATCTTTGGTTTTGAATATTACATTAAATAAATTTCTAAACCATTCGTATTCTTTAGAAAGAAAATAACCTCTTTTAGGCGCTAATCTGATTATTCTTTCATATTTATTTAAAAAATCTATATTAACTTTAATAGCTTCATTCGAAATTTCTAATTCTGAAGAGAGATCCTCAATTGTCCAATAGTCTTTTTCAAGTAAGCTTTCTATTATTTGAAATTTAGCATCCAAGTCAATATAACTTAATTCTTCAAACTCATCTGGAAGTAATTCAACGATTTGGTTTGAATAATTATGTTTTAGAGGATTTCCATCTTTATCAAATATGGAGAAGTAAGCTGATCCATTTACTTTAAATTCTTGTAACCATAATAATTTTCCATTATTCAGTAAAATATGAAGATTCCCCCGATTAAAAGGAATACTTTTTTCGATTTTTGCGATTAGTAGGTCTTCAGAAGGTATATATTTTGATTCTCTTAACTTATCTATTAATTTCTCACCATTAATTAATTCTAAGGCTCCCATAAAATCTCCAGTCTTATTCACATCCTCTACTTCCCAAGTAAATTTTGATGTTGCTACAAAAACAGGTTTAACATAACGAAGCCTCTCTACTTCTTTATAATGTTCAGCTTTCGCTCGAAAAGCCCAAACATACTTTCCATCCACAGTCACATCTTCTTTATAACCCTTAGCTTCTCCGAATAAATGTACTTTAGAAAATATATCTACGGCTTTAAAATCAATTTGCATCCCAGTTCTTCTCTCCGAACGAATATTTGAGTAACCTTGAGAGCTTAAATAGTCCTTTAAAAAGATTTCAAAACTATCTCCTTTTTCTTTAATATCTTTTCCTAATATTATAAAATCTGGATAATTTGGCATAATATATCTCTCAAAACCATAAGTTAATGGTTTATGTTTCAATATTTTTGTCAAAATTAAAAAATTGTTATTAGGTGGTTAATTTTCTAATTTTTGCATATTTAAGAAAAAAAAAAAATAAAGGTTTTTTAAAGAAAATACATATCATAAATAGCTTAATCGCTTTTTATTTAAAATAATTCTAACTTAATCCAAATAATTAATAATAATTATTATGAAGATTAAACCTTCACTTTTTATTATCTTCTTCCCCCGTGGTGCCCCTCCTAAAAAAGTAGGTATGAAAGGACAATAAATTAGATCTCATCACTTTAAGAATAGTATAAGTTTTCAAAAAGTCCCTCATCTTATTCAACATATATAATATTAATTCTTCAATCAAATAATTGGGGAAAAGATTAATATAAAAGAGCAACAAGAAATAAAAGTGAATATCTTCTTTTAGAGAATATGGCACAAAATCTAAAAACCAATTCAATTCCACAACAATTTCACGATTGGTTTATTAAACCCATATTAGAAATTCCACTAGACAATCCTGATAAAAATGAATTATTTAGAAATTTAATGAATAAACGATTGAGTGAAGATCTAGATAAAAGCTTAGAAATATTAAAGCTGAATTTGGATTACCTTCTTGTTCAAAAATCCAAAAAGCAATTATTAGAGTATTTATATAGTGTATGTCCTGCTAAAGATCATCATTATATTACTTGGTTCAAGCGTTTACTGGGAATAGTATGCAGCCAGTTAATTCTCACATATCAATATGAAAATACGGCAAAATTAAATGATATTGTTTCAGAGTTTTGGGCTGGGCATTTTGAATTATATTCAATAAAATTATATCAGAATCGTGGATCTTTACAGCAACTCCGAGAAGAAACTAAATATTTAATGGAGGAATTAACAGGATATGAGACTATTATGTCCCTCTCTGAAGGTGGATTGGGTGCAGAAAATCATTTGATTTTTAAAAATGAAGCAGTTTTTAACGAAGAAGTTTGGATCTCAATATCTTTCATTCAAATGAGGAAAAGAATAGTCTTAAGAAATAACATTTACATCTTATTTTGGAGTAGGGATAATAAAATTCAACTCTGGAAGGATGTATCTTTAAAGACAATTGAGATGATCTGTGATTTTTTAAACAAGTTTTTGTCTTCTCCTAATCTTGAAATTGTAAATGTAAATGTCTCTGATTATAAGCGAGAAATGAGATTACCAGAGCAGATAATAGAAACCATTGACATGATAGGAAAGATCAAAACACCATTAAAGTTTGATAGAATCGTTGAGAGAGATATTAAATTTAGCGAGGATACTTATAATGCTATAATTAGAGAAATAAACACTACCTATCTCCATTATTGTTTTACGGCAATGTATATCTTAGTTCGAAAATTACTTGAAAACTTGGTGTTAGACTCATTGAGATTGTTTTATGGTCCAAGTGGAATTGACAATTATTATAATTCAAATAAGCGTAGATTTCTTGGATTTAGTCGTCTACGTAAAAATTTTCAGACGATGATTAATAAGACTGATTTCATCCAGAAAGTCCATACAATTGATCAGAAAATAATAGATTGGTTGTTAATATTTAAAGAAAGCGGAGATATCCATGCTCATTCTACATTTAGTATTGGACACCAAAATCTCATTGAGGAAAATAAAGGAATTCTCAATGATTTACTTAAAATTTTGGAGCAAATTAAGTTAAAGCTTAAAGCTTAATATAAAGAGTATATAAAGAGTTTAGTTTAGAGACCCATTTATATAGGGTCTAATTTTAGATACAAATAATTGTATTTGAAGATTCTCCTTCTCCCGTGTAGTGACTGGTATTTTTTTTTCAAATTTTCTAAAGGTTATCTAAAATCAAATCTTTTTATGGATTTCAATCAGTAATTCAGTTCTCATAAAACTACTTTATTTATAGTAGAATAATAGCTAAAAAAAAAATTAATAAATCAGTAATAGAATCCTATGCTTTATATAAAAAAAGGTAATAGTTTATGTAATAGAATCATAAAAATTATATGAA
>JAHLWJ010000182.1 GCA_019057975.1 Promethearchaeota archaeon
AAAGAGTTTAATTGCAATTCTCAGAATTTCAGTTTTATGAATATTTTTATAGGATATGAGATTTTTTATGATAAAATTTAATTTAAATTTGCTTTGATGTGTATTAGATAAATGAGTGAAATGAGACTAAAATTTAATAGAATTCTCTTCTTCATCAATTCTAGAATTAATTGCTTCATCTTCTTTGTTTCTATAATCTCTATGATGTTTGTTTTTTTAAAATTAATTGATTTTAATACGATTATAGGAATATCAGATATAATTGGTCTTGAAATTATATTTGAATTTATAGTAATTTTTAGTTCAATCTTTGTCATATTATTTTTACCATCTTACCCTATTTTCTTCAAGCTACTAAATAAAAGTGAATTTACCTCCTTAGAGAAATTAGGGTTAACCATTGTTATCAACTCAGCTTTCTATATCTTTTTAGGATATTTCGGGTATTGGATTGGAGCCTCAATAACAGGGCTCTTTTTCTTTTATGGAGCATTGATTTTATTTCTTATATTTATTGGTTATATAGCATATAATGAATTTAAAAAGGAAACTTATGTACTTTTTAAACCAAGAAAACCATTAATAAATAATCTCGAGAGATTACAACAATTTTCTCTCTTTAAATACTTTAAAAATAAAATAAATTTAAATTTATTCTTACTTATAGCTTTCATTTCCTTAATTTGTATTCTTAATATCAACAAATTTAGTGTTTTTGTTGGAACGGACCCATGGCTTCACATTCTTAATAGTAGAATAATAACTGAAGAAAATATTCTTCCCCTAAAAGGATATCATGGAACGATGGGCATTAGTATTTTTGGAGCAGTTATCAATTTTTTTTCAGGAGTAAGTCATATTTTAATTCCTAAATATTTTGTAATTTATACATTCTTTCTTTCTGCTATTATCTTCTATAGCATCTCTATGAGGATTTTTAAAAGTAAAAATCTAGCTATTTTTAGCGTTTTTATTATTGAGTTTTCCTCCTTGGGATTTTCTAGCATGATGCTTCAATATTGGCCTTCAGGATCCGCTTTAATTAAATGTTTAGCAATATTTCTCCTTCTCTATATTAGATTGCAGAAATTTATTCAATTAGAGCCCCCAACTAAAAGGGAGATACTTTCAAATATCTTTTTGATCTATATTTTAACTATTTTAATATTCACTAGTGCTGTACTCACACATGTTGTTACATCTATTTTCTTTTTATTTTCATTTATATGGTTATATCTAATTTATTTCTTGAAGGATTATAGAAGGGGAATAGATTTTATTTTCTTATGTGGTCTAGTGGGGATTTTTTTGATTTTAAATATTTTTGGCATAGGAAGTGGTCATTATTGGTTTTTTATCCCACTTAATATCTCTTGGTATTTTTTACTTCTAATTGGCGGTGTGGGATGTATAGCAGGTGGAATTTTACTATGGAAATTACAGAACTCAATTAATTTCACCAAAGGTAGATTTAAATCGGTAATTAAAGGAAAAAGAGAGAATAATTTCAAAAGAATTGAAGACAATGTGATAATTCCTCTTATTTTCAGTATTTTAATAGCAATAACCATTAGTTTATTGATTGTAAATCTGATTTGGATAGAAATAGAAATTACTAATATATTTTACGTATCTGAAATCATATTACTTAGTGCTTTTGCTGTATGGGGCTTAATAGTCTACCAAAAGAAGCCAAGAGGAAAACCATTATTTATTTGGGGCATAGGACTTTTTATTCTATTAGGTGTAGGATTTGTTTTCAACATACTGATATTAAGTAATATGATTTGGCAGAGAATTTTATATCTAATTCCTCCGATTATTGTAATTGGATTTATTTCTTATATATATAAAATTATAAAGTTAAAGAAGATTGGAACATTTCGCATGAAATTCATAATTTTCATTATTATAACTTTCTCATTATTAACCACTTACTTTTATGAATCTGTTAATTTTGAGGTTTTTACAGTAAGAAGAAGAGATATAAGCCCGATTCAATGGTATTCGAATAATACTTCCGATAAGAATGTCTTAATTACTGAATTCGGTTGGAAAAATGTATTTAAATATTATGGTTATGATCATAATAATACAAATGGCACTCTTGCTTTTGAAGGCAATTTTTACAATCTAAAATATGAAATTGATTTATTTCCCCCAAATAATCATCTTTTTGAAAATGGAACGAATATATTACAACAAGTTAAAGAAGATTATAATACAGACGTATATCTTATTTTTTCTGATACTTATATTATTAATAAAGGATTTGAGCTGTTTGGACAATTATCACAGGATGAATTAGAAGAATACTACAGTCTTGGTTATTTAGATAAAATTTGTTCTTCTAAAACAGAGGGTGGAGAGGAAACTCCTATATTTTGGGTCATTTAAAAATCTCGTAATCTCCGAGAAATAAATCATCCAATTTTTCTCGTAAAATCTGTCTTTTTTCTCCTTCAATCTTTATTAATTTTGGTAATTTCCCTGCTTGACCAATTTTATCTTCTCTACTAATAAAAGTACCTATAACCCCATCAATGTCATCAGCAATATCTAGTCCTTTTTTTATTGATTTCTCAATATCTTTACCTTTTACTGAATTTGCTACTTTAGTTGCTGCTGCATCAGCTAGAGCCGCGTTTGGGGCAAAAATAGTAACAGCATCAGCTTGTCCAAAACTAATAGCATGCCCAATGGTTGCAGAACTTGTACCAATACCAATTGGACAATCTTTTTTTTCTATTAAAAATCCAATATTCAAATTCAATTCATTATTTCCAGCATACAAAGCTATATTCATAGGTTTTATTGAATCTATAGCAATTTCACCCCCATTTTCAACTAAGGCAATTTTGGCTTTAACAAGATCGGAGTCTTCTTTCTCATCTCTATTTTTCATAATTTCTAACATGAGATCGGCTAGAGCTCCCGCAACAGCAGCCATAGGGCCCACATCACAAATATCGGCTGCATCAGCCATTAGTTTAATAACTCTTATTTCCGTATTCACTTTAATAGGAGATAGTGAAGTTAAAAATTGATTATTCTTTACCACGTATTTCTCTAGATTTCCCCGATGTAGATAAAAAATTTTTCTCGCTTTTAATATTGCAGTTTTGGATTCTGAAATGATAGTTATATCAGATTCTTTTTCTGAAAAATGCGTTTTATATACTTTCAATTTGGGTATCTTTTTAATTCAAAATCTAAGTGATATAATGAGTTTAATAACAAATAAATATAAATAAATTGGGTTTCATTATTTAATCAAAATTAAAATTTCCAAATTATGAGTCAAATTAATTACGAGGAAATTATCGCACAATTAAAATCTGATTTAAATGCTGAATGTGCTATAGCAAATAAGTATGGAATCATATTAGGAACCAAGATTAAAGAATTATCTAAGGGAAAAGTTATTCCTCAAAAAATTCTTTCGCTATTTTCAAATTCAAAAGAGATTGCTAATGAATTAAATTTAGATAAGATAAATTCATTTGCCATCGAAGCTCAAGAAAATAATTATTTATTTTCTTTTTCAGAAAAATTGATCCTGATTTCAAAACTAGATCTAAGTGTTAATTTAGCCAAATTTATGCCTAGTATAAGTGTTTTTTTACAAAAATTAAGCGAAAGTTCGAAAGATGACGAGATTAAAGAATTCTCAATCTTTAGTTTTTCTAAGGAGTTATCAAGAATGGAAGATACTCTAAAACAAGAAGAAATAAAAAAAGAAAAATATTCAATTATAAAAGATCTAGTAAGACACGTCTCTAGCTAATCTTAGAAATTATTGGTGAATTATCATTCTAAGGCAAGTATTCATTTATAAAGGGGAGGAACTTCTTTATTACAGACATTTTGGTAAAGCATTAAAACATGAAGCTTTAGATTATCTTATATCAGAAATCATGGAAGATGAATCTACCAGAGGGGAAGATAGTGTTGAATTCCATGATTATTATAAATTTAGAGTATCATACGTAACACAAAAGAGTTTAGGAATAATTGTTCTATTTGTTACCGGTTTAACAGATAAATTTGAGAATATTAAAAAGGAATTAGTGAAATGTAGGAAAGAATTTATTAATTTATTTGAAGAAATCCTACAACATCGTTTTGATGCAAAAACTTTCGAAGTGTTTGATCCAATAGTAGATACAATCCATAAAAATCTTCGACCTAAGATATCTTTGATTGGTTTTTCTGGAGTAGGAAAAACAACTATAACTAGATTAATCAGAGCAGAAGAAATTCCAGTGCAACATATACCTACAATTACAGGTGATATTGCTACTGTAAGAATAGGAAAATTACATTTTCATTTATGGGATTTTGCTGGACAGGAACAATTTAGTTATCTTTGGAATAATTTTATTAAAGGTAGTGATGCTGCTCTTTTAATTACTGATTCAACATTAGAAAATGTTGAAAAAAGTAAGTTTTTCTTAGAATTAATAAAAGAACAATCCCCACATGCGCACACAGCAGTAATCGGAAACAAACAAGATTTAAAAGGAACTATTAAACCTACCCAAATTGAAAGGATTTTAGGGTTAAAAACATACTCTATGATCGCAAAAAAACCTGAAAATCGGGACAAGATGATTCAAATTATTGCGGATATATTGGAAATGAGCGCAGAGATCTCACCCTTATTAAAACCGCTTTTAGAGCGAGATAAATTAATAGAAGAAGCGACAAAAGCATTGAAAAGTGCAGATTTCGAAAAGGCTGCATTTCTTTTTGATAAGATTAGTGATTTGTGCTTAGAATTGGGAGATGATTCATTAGGTAAAGAATTTTTTGATAAATCACAAAAAATTAAAACAATGTTAGAACAAGTTGGGGCGCCTCAACCAACACCAGCTTTTCCAATAGATACAGATAGAACTGAACAATCTAAAGCTTCAGGAAAACCAAAATTCTCAAAAGAAGTTATTGAATCAAAGCCAACAATCCCAATTGAAACATCAGAAATGCCTAAACCCCCTGCACCTAATCTTCCACCTCCAAGACCAATAAAAGAACAAACGGTAGATCATAATATAGCAGAATTACCAAAAGAAAAACTTGATTCTCCAATAGATTGGATTATATCTAGCAAGTCTATACCAGAACAAAAAAAAGTGATGGAATCTGAAATTGAAAATAATAATATCGGTTTGAAGTTAAATCCCGAAGACTTTATGGTAAAAATTAAGCCAAAAACTATAGGAGCTGTACCGAAAGATGCTAAATCAAAATTGAAAACATCTGCTTATGGTCATGTTAAAAATATACCCTCCTCAAAAGAAGAAGCAATTGTTAGTCAAACAAAAACACAAGAACCTGTATCAATAAAAGTTACTGAAGATGTGTCAACAGTAAGATCACCCTCCCGTCCTTCAGAATTATTCAAGACGGATACTCAATCGATATCTACGCAACCACTAGAGCCTCATGAATTATTAAAATCTACTGTAACACCTAAAGACACAATTCCAGAGACAACTCCTAAAGGTGTTGCAGAAACTGAAAGACCGATATCTACGATTGATAATATTCAAATAGCCCATGCGAAAAAAACACTGATAGAATTAAAATTAAAAAAAGCTGATTTATACAAAATGGCTTTAGATTTTGATATGAAAGAACTTAAAGGCGAAATTTCTGAAGAGGAACTTGAAAATAAAAAGAAGAAAATAAAGGAATATGAAAAAAAAATAGATATTCAGATTCAAGAGTTACAAGAACTTTTAAAAGATTAACCCAAATAGAAACTGATCTCATCCAATATTTTTTTTCCTCTTTTGAAAAACACTTAGTTAAAAAAGTAAATATCCTAATAGAGAATACCTATAGAATTAAAATTGAACCCTTAATTAAATAAAACTCTTTAAATATTCATTTGGTACATTTGCATCTCCGATCTTTATTCCCTTTATCCCTCCATGGTAATCGGAACCACCTGATTTTATTAAGTTATATTTTTCTGCAATATTTCTGTAATAATTTGGGAAAAATTCTTGTGCCCATGTAGCTTTATCTGTTTCATAAAATGGTCTGTTTTTCGCATAAGTATATTCGATTTCAATCCCTTCAATTCCTGTTTCAACACAAAATTCAATAAATTTTACTCGATTTGATACCTGATAAATTCCAGGATGGGCAAGAATAGGAACACCTCCAACAGATTTAATTAATTCAATAGATTCTTCAAGGTTGAGCTCAATTTCTCTCTCTACAAATGCAACACCACCAATACTAATCATCTTAAAAAGATCGTTTTTAGATTGCCTTTTAATCTTATCTGGGTTATTTTTTATTATAACTTCCACAATATGAGGGCGTCCTATAACCCTACTTCCTGCTATAGCCTTAACTTCTTCGAAAGAAATATTATAATCAAATTCATTTCTAAGACGATTACAAATTGCTTCTTTTTGTTTCAATCTTCCTCTAATTTGATTTTCTATCGAATTTTTTAATTTTGTTGACTTATGATCGATATTTAAGCCAAGAATATGTATATCTATTAATTCTCTTTCGGGTTCGTGTTTTATTGAAATCTCAATGCCTGGTATTACAATTAAAGCTTTTTTTTCCCCATAGGATAAAAAATCTCTCAATCCATCAATGGTATCATGATCTGTTAAAGCAATGGCTTTTAAGTTAAGTTTTAATGCTTTATCTATTAAAAAAGAAGGTGTATTTAAACCATCAGAACTAGTTGAATGAAGGTGAAGATCAATCACATGATATGAAAATTAATTCTGAAATTTTACTTTTTCTTAAAATTTCATAAAGGATTTGAAAAAAATATAAGTGTACAAGAATTAAAGGGCTTAAACAGAAGTGTTTAAAACATATGCCTATAATTATTATGAAATTTGGAGGATCGTGTTTGATCGACAAAACAGCATTCAAAAAAATTCTTAATATTAATAATATCTACAATGATGTAAAGAAAATTTTTGTGATTTCAGCTTTAAGTGGGATAACAGAGTTACTTCTAAAAACAGCTCAAAAATTAGAAGACAATAAAATAACTGATCAGGCTATTTCTTTAATAGAAAAACGGCATATTGATATAATTGAACAAATATTTGATGAAGATTCTGAGTATTATATTAAAGCTAAAGACTGGATTGACGATAAATTAAGTGAGTTAGATGATGCATTTGCGGATATAAAAGAATTTGGATTAGAACCCTATTATAGAGATTACGTTCTTAGTTTTGGGGAGATACTTTCAACCTATATTTTAAATCAGTATCTTTTAAGTAATGGATTAGATTCAGTATATATTCCAGCAAATAAAATTATAATTACAAATGATGAATTTAATAACGCCTATCCTCTATATGATTTGACAAATTCTCGAATTAAAAATCTTTTAACTCCTCTTTTGGAAAATCCTAAAAAAGATACTATAATTTGTATAACGGGTTTTATTGGAAGAAATAAAATAGGATATATTACAACTTTAGGAAGAGGTGGTTCAGATTATACTTCAACAATAGTAGCTCATTCTCTTTTTAGTATTGGAGATGATAAGGATATTAAAGTTATTTTATGGAAAGATGTGGATGGATTATTAGCAATAAATCCAAAATATGTCCCTGAATCTTCACTAATAAAGAATTTAGATTATCGTGAAGCAAAACATATTGCTAATTTTGGTGCGAAAATCCTTCATCCAAAATGTTTAGATGCAATAGAGAGATTTAAAATACCCTTGGAAATAAGGAATTTTGATAAACCTTTAGATGACGATTTTACTGAGATTTCAGATCGAACAGATAAAGAACAAATAAAGGGAATTTCTGCTGTTGAATTAACAACGATTATAACAGTAATTTCCGGGAGTTTAGTTGATGTACCTGGAGTTTTGGCAAAGATTTTCAAAACCATGAGCAAAAAAAAAATAAACGTATCTTTAGTTGCGCAAAGTTCGTCTGAAATAAGCACTTCTTTTATTGTTAATGCAGAGGATTCGGAAAAGGCACTCCAAGCATTAAAAAATTCAAAGTTCTTTTCAGAATTTTTCGAAATAAAAGGGGAAGATGTCGCAGTAATTAACATAACAGGTTTAAAAATCCTTGAAACTAAAACAAAAGCAAAAATATTCAATGCGTTAGATAAAAAACACATTAATGTTAAGGCAATTTCTCAAAGCTATGATGAACTAAATTTATCAATTGTTATTAATAGAGAAAAATTATCAGATGCAATTACAATAATTCATGACGATTTGTATGAAGAATTTGAATCCTAAATAGAATTCATTATATCTTTAATATTTCAATATTAAATGTAAAAGAGCGATTAAGGATAAAGAAAAAGAAAACAAATAATAACTACTAAGTTCTTGAATCTATAATTCGACGGGTCAATTCAGTAAAGGCTTCATCAACATTTACACCCGTTTTGGCAGATGTTTCAACATATATACTCCCTTCATTTTCTGCAAATGCACGAGCTTCATCTCTATCTATAACTAAACCAACATCCTCGATTAAATCCGCTTTATTTCCAATTAATACAAAAGGAATATTCTCTCCCGCAAACTGGCGTATCTCCGTTAACCATTTCCTAG
>JAHLWJ010000183.1 GCA_019057975.1 Promethearchaeota archaeon
AATTTAATTTATTAGATTTTTGTGCTATTTAAAACCCAGTTCCTAAGAATGTGTACAATTCAGGAATTATACAGTATAGAACGTATAATATGAAAAGCGTCAATAATGAAACCCACACTGCATTATCCCATGGTATATCGATTAAGAACTTTACAAGCACTAACAGAATAAGAAATCCAAAAATGGGCGTTAATAGGATTAAGAAGTTTTGCCCTGCACCGTCCTCGATAGCGTTCCTAATATCAGCTAAAGCATCTCCAATAGCAATTAATACCTCGTTTATTGCATTTAAAACTACTGGCAGAAGCAATACAATTATAAAAGCTAATATAATTATCAAGAAAATCTTATCCTTCGCCTTAGTTTTCGACTCTAAAAGAAGAACAACTATATATATTATTAATGCTACAATTATCGTCGCAAGTAATAACCATATTATAAAAAGAATAGGTTCTGCGTCATCTTGAAATAACATTTTAATTACCTAAGCATACTTTTTTTTTAAAGATTTAATAATAAAGATATTACATTTCTTCTTTTTTAAAGATTAAGTTCTCAAATTATAAATGATAAGAATAAGAGTTTTTTATAAAAGGATTTAGAATTTTCTCATATTCCCCAGTTTAACAAAAAAAAGTGAATAGAAAAACCTAGAAATATTGATGCTATAATTATACTTACTACTGATAATTGAACTGATTTTTCTCTACCATATCTTGTATAGATTACTAAAACTGTCAGAGCAACTAATCCTATGAAAAGAAAAAGCCACGCTAAGACCCATAAAGTTAATGAAGGAACATCAGCCATTCGTATAAAACCTATTTTTTTTTTAACTGGTAGTTTTAAGTTATGATTTATTTTTTTTAATTTTATTGATAAATAAAATTTAAATTAATGATTTTTTTGATATTTAATAAACAAAACTTATATTAATATTCAAGAAAGATTTTTCTAAGATAAAGATGCATTTTTTAAAAAAAATAATAGAATCTCCTAATTTAGAGGACCCTGCAAAACAACATATTGATGTTCATCGTCATTTCTATAGATATTCAAAAGGAGAATTTCTCGGTCCAGCATTAAAGATATCAAAATCTAATACACGTATAACGCTTAAAGGTACTCATGAATACGAAGATTTAATTCTCGAGGTAGTAGTTAATAGTCTTTCTGAGGAGGAAGTTGAGATAAAGGGTATATTAATATCTGGGAATGATATTAATGATTTAATTAATAATCTAGGGTTTGATTGGATTTTGAAAAAATCAACAGGTCAAACCAAGAATTATAAAGCTAATATTTTGAGCACAACTAATAAAGAAACCCTTCTAGAAAGTATTGAAGCTTTTAGAAAAACTAGTTATTACTTGATTTCTTTCAATATTAACCCTACGTGCAAGGTAACAACTAAAAAAAGGATCCCACAACCTTCTAAAAAGAAAGTAGAGGAAGATGTTGTAAGTAAGAGGATACAGTTTTGTTCAGGTGTTATGAATAATACTGAACATAACTTGAGAACTGTATTAGATTTAGTATTACCTGATTTTAAATCAGAAATTCCTGAAAAATGGAAAAACATCATTATAACAAATAACTATAGGATAACAGATATTATCCTACCTGAAGATGTCGATAATTGGGGATTAAAGAGAATATTAGCAATAAGGAAGGGTAAATTGTTTCGATCCATAGATGTTGACAAAGAAATTATAGAAAAGCAATATAATTTTGTTGTTTAATTTTTTAAAAAAATTTAATTTTTATGAAAAATAAATAATTATCAACTTAGTACGAAATATAAACAAGGTAGATCTGCATTAAAGAATTAAACCCTTTTTTGAAATCTTTTCTTTATATTATTGCTGGAGATATAGGTATTTATGTTGGAATGGAGCTTCTAAATTCTGAATCTAAAGATATAACAGATGAGGATATTACAGTAAATATAAAACAACAAATAGAAGGTACGGAAATTGACTTTGAACCCGATGATACCGAAGTTTTAAAGTTGAATTCAGTGCGTAAAACACTTTATAAATTATATTCAGAAAAACTTGCAAAATTCAGGCGTATTCGAGATAAATCTACGGGATGGTTTATCTACTATTGGTGGCACGAATTTGATCTGTTAGAGGAAATTCTTATTGAGAAACAAAAATTAGTAGATAATAAATTAAGAGAGCGATTAGACTTTGAGGAAAAGAACTATTTTTTCTTTTGTAAAACCTGTCAAAATATCAATATCAAATATAATTTTGATGAAGCTTTTGAACTTAACTTTAGATGTCCTGATTGTGGTAGTCCTTTGGAAGCCCAAGATAACCAGAAAATCATTGAATTTTTAAAAAACAAGATTGTCTTAAACCAGAACTTAAAGATATCAATTGATTGAAATAACTATTAGCTAAATTTAAAACTAAGTTCCGTTGTCAATAACCTTAAATTAATTATAAATTTATAACTATTTATGGACGAAGTAGTTAGATTTGGAACATGTACAAAAGACTGTTATGGTTCTTGTGTATTTAATGGGATTTGGAATGATAATGCTATAGAACATAAATTACTGTATGCAAAACCTTTAAAAAATCATCCTTTTACTAATGGTTTTTTCTGTTCTAAATATAATAATCGGCAAGAATTATTATATCACCCAAAGCGTTTAAAAAAACCATTAGCTAGGATTAGTCTAAAACCTGAAAATAATTTCAAAATTATTTCTTCTCAACAAGCAATAGAAATTATAGCCCAAAAAGTAATAGAAATTAAAGAAAAAGGACAGGAAAAATCTATAATTGGGGCATTTTATGCTGGAAATTCTGGATTGATATCTATGCATTCTCCTCTTAGGTTTTTTACTAAGGTTGGAGGTACAGTTACCAGTGCTGGCCTATGTAATGAAGGGGGGTGTGAAAGTTTAAAAAAAATATTTGGAACCTATTCAATATCCAATCCCCTTCAAATAATTAATCCAGCGACCCATTTAATTGTGATTTGGGGGAGTAATCTTTCAGAAAGTAATATTCATGCTTATTTTTTGGTTAAGCAAGCAATTAAAAATAAAACTAAGTTAATTGTAATTGATTCTCGAAATACTCGAGTCGCTAAAAAATCTAATTGTTTTTTACAAATAAATCCGGGTACTGAACATTTAATGGCTACAATGTTAGTTAAAGCACTTGATAACCAAAATGCATGTGATATTGAATTTTTAAAAGAAAATGTTGATTCATATGCATCAATTCTTTCAGAAATCGGGGATTTTGATGAAAATAAGTTATTGTCCCAAATAGGTATCAATTTTGAAAGTTTTCAGGAATTTGTTGATTTATTAGTTGAGCATAAACACCATACATTATTTATGATTGGTTATGGAGTTCAGAAAGATTTTTACGGAGGAAGAATCGTTCAATCCATTGCTTTACTCCAAATCTTACTTGGAAATATCGGTAAACAAGGAACAGGCTTATTATATTCTCAAAGTGATTTTATAAAGCCTACAACACTACCAATTTTGAATTATATTATCTCTTCTACAATTAATTCCGATTTAAAGGAAATTCCTTTAATTAATCTTGGTAAAGCTTTATCTACCGGAGATTTTAAGCTATTATTTGTATATAATTTTAATCCGGTGAGCTCTTTACCTAATCAAAATTTATTGAGAGAAGCACTTTTAAAGAAAGATTTATTTGTGGTTGTTTTAGATTTATTTTTGAACGAAACCACGAATTATGCAGATATCGTAATACCAGCAAAGTTTGATTTGGAGTCATCTGATATAATTGCCCCGTATTATTTTCCTAGCATATCTATAAATTTAGGGGGTCCGTGTCCATATTCGGATTGTATGTCAAATTATGAGTTTTTTCAGCAATTAGCTTGGAAAGTAGGTTATAAAAAATCAGCAATTATTAAAGAATCTGAGGAAGATATATTTAATAAATGTTTAAACATGTTGCCGCAAAAGATTTACAAAGATCTTATTTCAAAAGGATATCATTCATTATTCGATCAAACTCAGATTCCATTTAAAAATCTTAAATTTCCTACTCTAAATCATAAAATCCAAGTTCAACATATAAATCTAAGATTTGGTGAGAAGGAATTAAATCAGAAACTTAACCGCAAAAAAAATGAATTTATACTAATTTCACCATCTCATTCTTATTTCTTGCATTCTCAATTAGGTCAGTTGAATTCTAAGTATTATGAAGATTTTTGTAGAATATTTTTAAATCCAGAAGATATAAAGACTTTAGATGTAGATATAGATGAAGAGGTGATAGTTTCTAATGAATACGGTTATGCTAAATATATACTAGCCGAACTCCCATCTCTAAAATCTGGTATTGCGCTAATCTATTCTGGAGTATCATCACCTTATAATGAAAGTACAAATGTTAATCTTTTTACTCCTGATATTCCTGAAGAATCGGGTCTTTCGGGAGCATATAATTCTTCGGTAATAAAAGTTAAAAAAGTGAATTAGAAAACATTTTTATAAGCACAATTAGTTTATTAAAAAGCTCTTGTTAGGGAATCATCTTATAATTCTCGATCTGTCTTTCAATAGAGTGAATTAGATTAGGATTTTTAATCTTTACTTTTTTTTTTAATGAATGCAATATCTCCTAAAGAACTACCAGTTGATTTTTTCATAAATTTAGTTTCTTGAACATTAAACTCCGTCTCATCACCTTTCTTTAATAGTTTGATTTTATATACCTGTTGGATTTTTTTTGCTAGTTTGATGGTTGGCTCCACTTTTCCTGCTTCAATTCTCCTAAGTAATGATGGTTTTTCATTTAATTTCTGAGCAAATTGATCTTGATTGAGTCTAAGATTACTTCTAATATTTCGAATCCTTTTAGCATAATCCAAAACGATTTCTAATTCTTCAATTCTTTTAGGTTTAAAAGTTTGCTTTTTTAGATTAGTTTGAGGTTTCTTTTGAGCGGTTTTCTTTATTTGAACATTGGTAGATGATTTATAGATTTTAGTACCATGTTGTGCACAATTATCACATACTGTGATTTTAGCACCCTCTAATAAAACTTTCTGTCCCTTCCCCCATATTATACCTCCGCATACTGGACATTCCTTATCTACCTCACCGTATCTAGTTTTTGGCATAACCTCATCTCAAGTTTTACTAATTGATAGAATCCTCTTTCATATATAGAAGGGATTTGAGAACTCTTATAATTTATGGTTGTTATTCCATTATATTTTATAATCTAAAAATTTTTTAAAAATTGAGATTTTAAAGTAATAGTAAAGAAATAACCTTAAATTTAAATGAAGAAAAGTTTATTATTAAATTAAAGCACTTTCTTATGATTTATAGAAAATTGAGAAAAGAAGGAGTATAATCTTTTTGACTACAACCAAGGATAAGAGAAAAAGAGAAGAAACTAAAGATGGCGAGTATTTGATAACTTATACTAGACATCTAGAGAAAAGGTTAAGAAATTTAGAGACAGAAAAGCAACTTTTAGATGCAGAGCGTTTAAGATTAGAACAAGAGCTACATAGTTTAAGAAATGAGATTGATAGATTAAGAGAACCACCTTTGGTTTCTGCAACTATTATAGATTTTTTAGATGATAAAGGAAGAGCAATTGTAAAAAGCTCAACAGGACCAAGTTTCGTTGTCAATGCCAGTAGAAAAGTAAAAAATGAAAAATTAACACCAGGAATGAGAGTTGCTTTAAATCAGAGAACATTCGCTATTATGGAAGTTTTACCTACAAAACTTGATCCATTTGTTAAAGGTATGGAGGTTATTGATACAATTCCAGATATTTCCTATATCGATGTTGGAGGTCTGGAAGATCAACTACGGGAAGTTAGAGAAACTGTCGAACTACCATTGAAGAAGCCAGAACTATTTGAAAGAATAGGGATTGAACCACCTAAAGGTGTATTATTATATGGCCCTCCAGGTACAGGAAAAACTTTATTAGCAAAAGCAGTTGCTCATGAAACAGAAGCCACATTTATCAGAATTATTGGATCTGAATTAGTTCAAAAATTCATTGGTGAAGGTGCTCGCTTAGTTAGAGAAATTTTTAATTTAGCAAAACAAAAAGCCCCCACAATATTATTTATAGATGAACTAGACGCAATCGGTTCTCAGAGATTAAAAATAGCCACATCTGGAGATAGAGAGGTCCAAAGAACTTTAATGCAATTATTGAGTGAATTAGATGGCTTTGAACAGCGAGGAGATGTGAAAATTATTGGTGCTACAAATCGAATTGATATTTTAGATCCCGCTCTATTGAGACCTGGAAGATTTGATCGAATGATAGATTTTCCTATTCCAGATGAAGAAGCAAGGAAAGCTATTTTTAAGATTCATACTAGGAGATTGAATATAGAAGAAAAAGTAGATTTCAAAAGATTAGTAAATTTAACAGAAGGAGCAACTGGAGCGGATATAAAGGCTATTGCCACAGAAGCAGGTATGTTTGCTATTAGAAAGGAAGCTGAGATAATCGTTAGTAAAGATTTTATTGATGCTGTTGATAAGGTCATGAATAAAGTAAGAGATAAATGTATGGAATCTAGGCTATACTCATAATGAGTATAGATTAGAATTTATTTATGTTTTGATTGCTTATTTTAATATAACCTATTTTATTATTTATTATTACAAATGGAAAACAAACTTTTATTAGGATTAAGACAAGTCAAAGCAATTTCAGATTATCAATTTGGCAAAGATATAACTAACATTCTATTTAATGAATTAGAGAATATTCTTATTGAAAGATCTCGTGCTACTAATAAAATACGATATATTTTTCATAAAAACAATTTAATACTTACATTACGACCTAATAACGGTTTCTTTACATTGAGTTTATACTCAGCCAATATTATAATCAACAATATTTCAACTCCAAAGTTAAGAGTTATTGTTTTAAATGAGATTTCTGAGTTCATAAAGAAGGGGAGGAATGTTTTCTGTAAGCATGTGGTTGATATTGATGAAAATTTAAGACCCTTAGATGAAGTAATTGTAGTTAATCAAAATGATGAATTATTAGCTATTGGGAGATTAAAATTACCTATCTCATATATTAAGTCTTTCTCAAGTGGAGTTGCTGTAAATGTTCGAAAAGGAGTTTATAAATTAAAAATTTAAATTGCAGATTATTATATAATTATATAGAAATTACTTTTAAAAGTGAAGATCTTGGTAAAATTGCCAAAAGAAATGCAAGATAAAATTAAAAATAAACCTAAACGCCCACAAGCAGCCCCAAAGAGAGAAGGGGGCCAAGTTGGATCAAGACAGATGCGAAGAAGAATGCAACAACAAGGCATCGAAATGGAACAAATTGAAGCAACAAGAGTTATAATCGAAGGATCAGAAAAAACCTTAGTATTAGAACAACCTGAAGTTGTTCTAATGAAACAAGCAGGTCAAGAGATTTATCAGATAATAGGACAAGCAGAAGAGCTTTCTTCGGATGATCTTACTATTGTTGCAGATACAAAAATTGAAGATAATGAATCAATAGAAGAGACAGAACTTAAACCCACTATAACAGAAAACGATATCATGTTAGTTGCAAATCAAGCGAACGTCGATAAAAAAGAGGCGGAAACTGTATTAAAAGAATGCGATGGAGATATTGCTAAAGCAATTTTATTCTTAAAAAATAGACCTTAATCGAATTATTTTTTTTTAATTTAGAAATCATAAAAATTAAGAATTATAAAATTTTTAATATTCAAAAAGAAGGTTATTTGATAAGGAATGTCAAAAGTTAGGAAGAAACAAATTGAGCGCCAAAAAACTCTTTCAGAATTAGATATTAAATTTGAGAAAATTATTCAATTTTCTGGTTGGATGTTTTTATTTGCCCTTGGAGGTTTTATGGGAATTTGGGTCGTTCTCGATACAATTTTAGAAATAATAGATTTAAATTTAAATGCTATGACTTTTAGCTTAATTATATTTACTGGAACGAACTCAGCGGTTAGTTTTGGGGTAGCTTCAAAAATAAAAAATCACCGAACAAAAAAGAGAGAATTTTTTCATGATTGGTTAATAGGAGAATTTCTTTTGTGTATGTTTGCTATATTTGCTGTTGCCGCATATCAATGGTGAATATTTCCTTATTTTCTCCCTGTTTCTTGTCTGAATTTTATATAAAAAAATTAATAAATCATTTATAGTCTTCCCTGGCAGGATGGAAAACATCAATCACTTCAGAATCTTCTAAAATTTTAGCACCATGTTTTTCATTTGAGTCAAAAATATAGCTAGCACCCTTCTTAACTATAAATTCACCGTTTTCTGTGAGGAATTTTAATTTTCCATTTATTACATATCCAATTTGGTGTTCTTTGTGAGAATGCAAAGGGATCTCTGCATTCTTTTCAAGTGTAAAATGACATAACATAAGATTCCTGTTATATAACAACGTTTTTCGATAAACTCCTTCAAAAATCTTTATTTGCGTGGCATTATCCTTATTCTTAATATTTTTCATCATTATACCTTCCCCTTATTCAACCAATTTGATAAATTTTT
>JAHLWJ010000184.1 GCA_019057975.1 Promethearchaeota archaeon
TTCGGAATTTATTAATTTTTTAATTCCCATTTTGAAAAGTAAAGAACTATAATGTAAAAAAGAATTGAAAATAAAAAAAAAGTCATCTTACTTTCTCATAAATGTTGGAAGCATGAAAGAAAAAATCTTTGCAATTTTCCTTAATTTTGCTTTCTCTTGTATTGATGTGATAATTAATACCGAATTTGATAGTTCTTCTCTATCCAAAGAGCCCCCCGAATAAATTGCTTGGTTAGTATTGAATACCAATAAAAATCTCACATTGGGATTATTAATTATACTTATCCCTTCAGTAACCTTCAAATCATCATAGATAGGTCGAAGATTTTTTGGTAAATCTCCTCTATCATTTGTGATTAAAAGTACAGGAATCCCTTTTTGACTAATTTTTTTTAATTCATTCGAGTAGAACTCATCAACTTTCGGTGTAACAATATTTAGTTGTTCTTTAGTTGACGAAATTAAATTTAGCAGTTGATCATTAAGCACATTTCTTTTCTCTTGCCCACCAGAAGATTCTATGTTAAACATTCCCACTAATGTCATAATTTTATCTTCTAATGAAGCTATTTCCTGCTTCAAACGTTTATTTTCTACACGTAACTCGAGTAATCGGTCGGAAATTTTACATTCTCACCATTTTTGTCAATTTTTTCAACTCAAAACATGTTTCCATCCGTTAAATAAAATCTAATTAATTTCTTTTTAAATAATGAATTTTACCAGTTTGATATTTTAAATTTAATTTAATTCTTGTATTAATTAATTAAAATTTTCTTTATAAATATTTTTTATTCCAGATTATTTTAAATAAAAAGTTTTAAATTCACGGAATTAACCTTTTCCAAGGCTGTCCGAAGAGTAAAAAACTTGATACTGCTAAACTGCTTCTTAAATCAATTCTTGTAGCACCATCTTTTTCTAGTGAGTCTTTAGATTGTTGTTCCAGAATTTCTTCCATCTTCTTTGCTATACATTGTTGACGAGCCTTAAGAAGTGATACTCCTTGGCTATTATTATTAAATAAATTAATAAAAAAGATTGAGGTAATATCTTTCGTTTCTTCATTAAAAAGTGGGTAAGTTCTCGAAATAATCCCCGTAAATTTAGTTTGATCAAATTGAGCAACAATCTCTCCAAATGTTTTAAGTACATTCTTTAGTTTTTGACCTTCTATATCAAAAATCTGGGTGTCGAAAAATAACAAAGGTTGTAAAATTGAGTTATTTTGGCTTAAAGCATTATTTATTTCTTTGAATGTGATGATTTCATTATCATTAGCTAAGAAGTAGCTATCATTAGGACTCCATTTAGAATAAAATATATTTCCGACAAAAATAACAATATGATAAAAATCTTTTGAGAGGTGGTCTAAGAACTTCTCTCGTGTCGAATTTGGGCCAATAAGCGTAGTAATTTGATTGACGTTATCCATATTATTAAAAAAATTGATGATATAGTTAACTTCATTTGCACCAGTCGTAAATGGGTATATTAGTTCTTTTCTTTTCAATTCCTCATTCCATTTTAAAGGACTTGTAGAATTTATTGCATCAATTATTAAAACATTAAATTTTTTATTAGCTTGCTCAGATGCAGGTTCATTTAAAGATCCTTGTTCAAAAGAAATCCCTCCAAGCGGGATTTCACCAATTTTATATCCAATCGAATATTTTAGCAAGAAAAAATTATTATCATATATCAAATCAAAAGGAATAGTCATGCTATCCATGACAAAATAAATTTGAGGTATAGTCTTCAAGCTTTCAATTTTGAAAGATTTAAAAACATCCCTAATTAATTTTGGTAAAAAAATATATAACATTTCCCCAAATTCGTTAAGGTTGAACATAAACTTTCTCTTTTCAGGCTCATAGAAAAGTTCATTATATATATCTAAAATTTGAGTATCATTCCAGTATTCATTAGTTATGTTACCCTCTAAAATTTGATGATCCGTTGAAAACATACGATACGAAATCATCCCCTTAGAATTTATTCTCAGGACCATATTTTTTAAGGAAAATTTTTCATAATCTAATCTGAGAGAATTAACCCCATCTTTAAATGAATAAATCTGATTGTTTAAAGGTTCCACTTCATTATATAGCGAAACAACATCTTTTATTAATTTACTAAAATCTTTATCAAGATAAATTATTATTTTTTGAGCTATTTTAAAATTCTTTTCTTCAAAAAGGGCACGATAGAACATCATCCTCCAAAAATCTCTTTGTTCCAAAGAAAAGAACATAGATTTGAATTGCCAAAGCAAGTTACACGTATAGAAGTAATGAAAAATTTGAGCACTCGTTTGAGGCATTTTTAAATGGGTGTCTAACTTTTCTAAAGACTGTAATAAATACCTTTTCTCTTTCATTTCAACAAACTTTTTGCAAGCTTCAACCCATAGTTCAATTAAAATGTTATCGTATGACAGATCTGTTTTATACAAAAATAAATCTTCTAAGAAATCATAAATCTCAAATGCTATTTCAAAGCGATTTCTATTAATTGAAAAATCAATGAATTTTCGAATATAAGTAACTGCATCCCCATAAGATTGAAATTCTTGCATTTTTGAGAAAATATTTCTAATGATAATTATAATCCAAGAATGTTCTCCTATATCATTCAAATAATTTATAAGTTCTTCAAGATCCACTAAAATAGTATTAAAACTTCTTTCATTGATCGAGATTCTACTGATACTACTAAATTCATTTTTTAAATATTGTGGAAGGCGATTGATTAAGATTTTATTAATTATCCTCACAAATTCTGAGGAATCTTCCATAAGGTTATATTTAATACAGACATCTTCTAAAATCATATAAATAAATAATGTTCTTTTACTTGGTTCCAATTTTAACACAGTTTTACCCAATTTTTCCATACTTAAATGAAAAAATTCTGAAGGTGCTACGGATTTCCTCAAAAACATTAATAAAATTTGTAATTCTATTAATTTCTGATATTCATCTTTTCCATGCAATTTTACAGAAAAGGAATTGATGAATTTAGTGATTCCTTTCTGAGATAAATCTTCCATTTTTATAAACTGCTTAAGAAGATTTATCCCAAAATTATTGAATAAATAAAAATCATCCAAATTAGCTAAGAATGAAAAAAATCTTTTATATGCATCAATATATCTGATTAAATCAATTTTAACTTTTCCTTCTTCCCGTCTTACAAGTGAATTTAAATACATCCACCAAGAATTCGAGATTATCATAAATAATTGATGCTTCTTCTGGATATCTAACCATTCATTTTTTTCTATATCCATTCTTAAATTATCAAGTAAATTTGAAGCCCATTTATGATTAGCACCAAATAATAATTTACGTGCAATTATTATTTTTTTTTGAAAGTCTATTAAAAATTCCTGCTTTATATCTAAACTAACAGTCATAAAATTTTAATTTCCTTGATTTTAATTATTGTCTTGATTGAGGTTTTCCATTTCTTCTCCTTCGGAGGCTTTAGGGTTTTGTTCCCATCCTTTTTTCAATTTTCCCTGTGCCCATAAAACACTAGCTCCAACCCAACTAAGATTCTCTCTTCCTGAGGCTGCTAATACATTAATTTTTTCTTTTATTCTATCTGAGAAGAACTTTGAAATCTCAATTTTTAATCTCTTATCCAATCCAGGGATCAAACTTCCGCCACCTGCAAGAATAATATTCGATATTAAATTCTCCCAATTCTCTCGATCCCATGTACGAACAACTTTAGCAATTGCCTCAGGTAATCCAATATAATCAATATGAATTATTGATGGATTAAATAAAGGCTCTGAAATAAGAAACCTTTCTGAATTAATTTCTAAATTAGATCCATCAGGTAGATCGATGTTACTTTTATATTTTGTAAATCCATCCTTTATTCGTCTGATTTCATCCTCTGGATCTAAAACACATAATGATAATTTCTCTTTTATCTCCTTAGTAATCATATGATCAAGATATATTGATTTTCCAGACCCAATTTGGGTTAGAAGTATGTTAAGAAGATAATTAGTTATATCTTTACCCGCAATTGGATATGTATCTCTTGCCATTACATTAGAGAAACCATGTAAGAATGTTGTAATATAGGTATTTTCCTCTCCCATACTTACGATTACTCCACTTGTCTTCCGGAATGTAGATATTATTCCTTGACTTTCAGATAAAAATAAAACACTTGGAAAATCAAACACATTAAAAAAAATATCTTTTAATTTGGTTTTCTCTAATTCAGGCATGAAAAAGGGCGTAATTATGATAATTGGTTGTTTAAATTGATTTTCTTCCATTATTTCTAACTGTTTATAATGATGATAGAAGAATTTCATCAAAATTGTAAAATTATTTTCTTTTTTAAACTCATGAACCGTAAGTATATTAGAATATTTTAGCGCTTCATGACCAAATAACTGATTGTCGACATTCTTTTCACTAATAAATATATCTTCAAGACCATCAATTACGTCTGAAGTAAATAAATAATCCGTATTATCTACATAGACACTGGGAGCAATAATATCTGGATAATCATTACCTGCCCATCCCAGTCGAAAAAAATTAGTACCTATATCGAGAATTAATGGACGCAGTTGGTTAGTATTTTCAGATGACATATTCTTCTGATAATTATTAATTTATTACATCATTTAGAAAAAAAGCGTATATTTAGTACCTTATTTCATGAATTAAATCGTCTGTGACTCTCTTTAATTGATATTCCTTAATTTGTAATTCTAATAAACCTAATACTCTTTTAAATTTGCCAGACATAGATTCAATGTCAACTTCTGCAACCTTTTCAACTTCATCGCGTTTGATTTTAAACAACTCTAAATCTGCCTGGATCTTTTTATATTGATTGGTTATTGACACAACCAAATCATCTGTATTTTTCTTGGTTATTTTACGCATTTTTCTTAAAATTGCTAATATGTTAGAAATAGAATTCTCCCATCTCTCGTATCTCTCATTATAACTCTTTAATAAATCCTCAAAAAATACCGTTAATTTAGCATAAATATTATCTTTTTTAATCGATGGTTGTGCTTTTTTCTCTGGAGGTGTTGGAGCAAGTTCTTTTTTAACTTCTAAGGCTTCTTCTTCACCTGGGATTGGCACTGTTGAAGCTTCTACTTGAATTTTCGGACGAGTTACAGTTTTTGGTTTTTCATGACTTACTGATGGTTTTGCCCTTTCCTCTCGTTTCTGGGAAGGTTTTCTTTGGGCCAAAGGGACATCTTCCAAAGCGTATGCTGCTGCTGTTTTACTTTTGCTTTCATGAGATAACTGAGGTGTAATTTTTTCCTCTCCCACCTTTTTAGGAAGCTCAAATCCCCTTCCTTCAGCAGCATCCTCCATTAAACTCTGTAATGTCGTTTTTGTAGTTCTTGTTGAATGCAAAGCATCATCTAAGGAATAACCTTGAATATCACCTATCTCTTCAACTTCTTCAACTATTTTCTTTTTCTTTTCTTTCTTCTTCTTCTTCTTCTTCGCCATAAAATATGCCCATATACTTAATAAAATTCTCATTTATGAATTTATTCAAAAGGTAGGATATCAACATTAATTGCTTTTCCGTTTTTTATCAAGGTTTCTCTTAATTCTTCCATATCAATATTTTTTGGAGTTGGGCTAAGTACAGTCCAAATTGCTGTTTTCGATTTCTCTATAATGATACTCTCTCCCCACATTAAAGAAATACCAAAATCTCCGAATATTGTCGCAATTTTTGCTAAAGAACCAGGTTCATCGAGCATTGTAATTCTAAACTTAATAGGTCTATCCTCCTTTGAAATTCCTACTGGTGTTATCCGTATTTCCTTTGTTTCTGAGTCACTTACAAGCATTAACTGTGAATCCGTTGTAATGCCAAGATTTTTCCTAGTTACTAATGGTAGTACTATTCTCCCTCGATTATCTATTGATATAATTTTAACATCCTTCATATTTCCTAATATATTACAATTTCTTTTAATAATTTCAATATTGAAATAATTTTCTTATAAATATTAACGAAATTATTATTAATAATTTTAATGATAAATTTTCATAGAAGAAGTCTAAAATAGAAATAATATAAAACATGAGTTTGAGCGTATTTATGATGATACTTCAAAATTACCTGAAAAAATTATCGAAAAGCAATAGGATAAAAACTAGCTAGTAAGTTTTTGGACGAATAATGAACTACGGGAAATATAGTTACCCGCGTAAGTCCCATATACTACTACAGTAACAGTGTGCACTCCAATTGATAAATCTTGTCTTACATCTTGTAATGGTATCATGAAATTAACGATTTCATCTCCATTATAAGTCCCTACTTCAGCATACTGATTCGTATCAAGGATTCCATCTACACGGAAATATACCCTAATTAGAGACCAACCTGCAACTTGTTCTGTGTGCGACCAAGCCATAAAGCTAAAATACACTGATTCATTTAATCCGAGTTCGAATTCAATAGTCAGCCCAGAAAATGTTAGATATGTGTGGGGGGGATTACATACAAAGGTGGTCCCATTCTCTCTATACCAAGTAGTTTGCTCACAATAATTCTTTACTTGGTTTTCCAAATTAGATACGGATAACCAAGCAAAACCTCCTAATCCTAAACCTCCTGCCCCCAAAATTAGGCCAATTAAACCTAATACAGTACCACCTCTACCCATAATAATCTATCTCCATCAATAATTTGATTTTAATTAATAATTTTTCTTATAAAAATGTAAAAATGATATTAAGTTCTTTTATCTGCTATAAAGAATTAGTATGTAAAACCTATTCTTTATGGGCTTTTAATTTTACTGTAAGATCCCGCGCCCGTTTAGAATACCAAATTAATAATTCTCCCGCATCTTCTGGCTCAAAATATTCTCCACCGCACAATGATGCTGCACGTGTCATTAATTCACGATCTGGGTTTCCTAAACCAATAATATAAATCACGACATTCAAATTTTCACTAAACTTTTTAATGGACTGTAGAAATGCCTCCTTTTGAGTTGGCTCGCCGTCTGTCAAGAGACAGATCATTGTAGGCTGGTCTGGGTTCATTTTTTCAAACTCTCCAAGCACCTGGTGCGCAGCATTCATCGCTAAATGCATGTTGGTAGCTTGACCATAACTGTTGCCAATTCTATCCACGATCATTCTTGCCGCATCTTCGAGTACTCCCTTTTTACCACTTGCTGAATCCATGTAATAGCTGTTTCCAAAAGGAAGCGTTTGGGCCTCATCAGCAAACCTAATAACTGAAACTTTTTCTCCAAAACCTCTTCCTACCTTTTCACTTAAGAACAAAACTGCAGCAAAAGCAGCCGAAATTCTACGAGGTATGTAAATACCATCTTTAAAATGTTTTAGAAATTCCTGAATTTCTCGAGATTCCATAGCCGCTTTTATTCCTTCGATAGCGGGTGCTATGTTAGTGACAAGCACATCTCTGGCCATCATGCTCCGGCTAATATCAATTATTAGAATAGCGTTGAAAGGAATTAATCCTACTGGGCTCAAAGATAATGTAGTGTTTTCAGTAACACTTGCAAAAATATCTCCAACAAGATCAGGAACTGTATCAAGAATTGAGCAAGCTATGTTTACAGCATTCCATCTTAGTTTAATGCCTTTAAATATAACATAATTTGATATCCAGCCCTTCATAGAGGATATATTTTCTCGTGCCGTGCTTATTATGTCCCATAATCCCTCACCCGAAATAGCAGAAATTCCTAGTGATATACTTTGTAAAGGAATAATTGATCTTTGATTTTTTGAAACTTTTACTTCAAAGCTTCCAATCCCCGAAGCTTCTAATATCTCGCTATCAATGATAATTACATCATCTGGAGTTGATTCTAAAATATCTACTTTTCCAGCGCCCATAGCCCCAGTAAGTTCATCCTCGAATGCCAGAATATCATCTTGCTGAACTGAGAGACTGTACTGGGTTCTTGGGCTCACTAAAGCATATCCCATTAAATTAGGTTGAGATTCAACTTGCAACATTAATTCAGACGCTCTCTCTATAGGAGGTTCTGTTGAATATATGACTATTTGGTCAAATTTAATATTGGTATCCTCATAAGTGTCAAAACTCATCTTTAAATCAGTCATAGCTATATTTGCTTCATCAATCCGAGCTGATCCCATAGTTCTTGTTAATGGATCTTCCCAAGCTATTAGCATTCCTTGCCCAAGACCTAATTGTTGAAGAACATTAGGGCTTAATTGAACTCTCCCTCCTTCTATATTATTATCTATTACAGGTTTAAGAATTATACCATGTTTTTGACTCGCTAACATATTAATATCGATTTTATTCGGGTAAGGTTCAACAGGAGCTTCTGGCTGGGTTAATGGTGGTGTGGTGGGAGATGGAGGGAATCCTGTCGACGTAGGTTGAGGTGGGGGTGAAGGTAATGGTGATAAGGAAGACTGAGGTGCAGGAGTAGGTGGTGATGGCGTGAGTAGAGGTATTGGTGCTGGTTGTGAGGATGGTTGAGATATTGTAGTAGGTTGTGGAACTGGAG
>JAHLWJ010000185.1 GCA_019057975.1 Promethearchaeota archaeon
ATCATAAATTTCACCCTAATATGTGTATTTAGAAATAAGTAAGACAGAAAATTTAAGTTTTATTTAAAAAAGTGAATTAAAATTATTTGAACGAATTTTTTTTGGTCAGACTGAATAATCATCAATTCTTAAGGGGTTTTAATTCAGTTGTAAACTTTTTAAATACTTTGATGATTGAAAATATTTATTAAATCGTAATTCATTAATTATTAAGGATTATCATAATTTTAGATTCAAGTTGAGATTGGGTATGAGTGAAGATACCAAAAAGATAAAATTAAGTACAGACACAGAAGTAGATTTTGATGAAAAAGCCCCGACAACTCTTTTTGAAATTATTATTAGTGAGATTCTGATTCCTAAGTATAAGGAAAATGCGGATTGGAATTTATCTTTAAATATTATCATCGAGGAAATGAATAAGCTTATAATAAAGTATGACCTTAGTCCAAAACTTAAGTTAGGCTTGCTTAATAATGTTGAAAAACATTTAGATAAAGACATTGAAGAGTTAACTGGAGTGGATAAGATTGAAATATTATTCTTAAATATGGATGATTATGTTGAAGATATACGAACACTGATACTTGCAGGTAAAGACAAAGAAGAACTCCGTACTGATATGGCAAATATGGTAATGCCATTGACGCTTTTTGAGTTAGCAGAGCTTTTTATTTATTTAGGAAAGAGAACATTTTTAAAATGATTAAATTGATTTTTTCTCTTTTTATTCTATTTATCTCAGAGTTGTAATGGGTCGACTTTGGAGGGGATATAGGATATCATTTTCTATAGCCTATTCAATATCTTGAGGAAATTTGAAGATAGTCTCAAGATTCAATTAAAATTAAAGGTTTTAAATTAGTTTACATTTAATCTAAAATAAATTATAAAGAATTTTGAAAAATATAGGGGATAAAAAAAATGTGTAAATGGTGTTTTTCTCACGGAACCAATGGCGAGAAATGGTATATGAATGCTAAAAATTATTCCGATCAGCTTGCCGATGAGATGAATCTAAAAGATTATTTAAGCGAACAATGGCTAAATTATGAACAAGTTTATATTAGGAAAATTATGGGTGTTTCTTCGAAAGATTTAGGGTATAAATTGAAAATGCCAATAATAGGTAGAGTAGTTCGAAATATGGCTGAGAACATGATTCACAGTGAAAAGAAAAACAGGAAAGGAATAAGAGCCGATGGTCATTTTGGTCAAGTTATACCTCTTGAAGATGGAAAAATTATTCTCTCTGAATTAGCTGCCGAACCAATAATTTGTAACTATTGTATGTGCCGTTGGCAGCGAAGAGGTGAAAAAGAAGCGGTTTGTATTAATTTTGGAGCATTATCTGAAGTTATTGAAAAACTCCCCCGTTTTATACCAAAAGATAGAACAGTGAGATTGGATCGTGAGGCAGCTATAAAACAACTAGAAGAAAATAATAAGAAAGGATATATAGCTTCTGTTTGGTTTCAACCGGTACCGTATATAAGTGCTATTTGTTCGTGTGAAAATCCAGAATGCGGAGCTTTTACTCTAAGAAATAGTTTTGATATAAATATTATGTATAAAGCAGAGTATATAATTAGTTTAAACCAGGATAATTGTCAAGGATGTAAGTCGTGCGTTTCTTGGTGCCAACTTGGAGCTTTGAAATATATCCCTTCAATGAAAAGAGTGATCGTTGATTACGATAAATGTGTTGGTTGCGGAGTTTGTAGGCATGCTTGTGAAAATGATGCGTTGACTTTAATTCCCAGGGAAGAATTCCCGGGATATAATGGAAAATATTAGAATGGTGATCTTATGGGAAGTAAAGTAAAAACTAAAAAGCTAAAAAAACCAATAAAGGAAAAAAAAACGAAAATCCGAATTGATTACTCAATTTGTGGTGAAGATGGAAAGATAGATCCAAGAGATTGTTGTAAGTGTCTTAAAGCTTGCGATCCCGCAGTTTTTATGATGCATTCTGCATTAGATCTAAAATTTAAAGATCCTTATGATCCACAGAGATGGAGGATAACTCCCCAATGGGGTTCACTTTGTACAAGATGTCTAAAATGTGTTGAAGTATGCCCCGAAAATGCAATAAGTATAAAATGGTAAACTAAATTTATTTTTATTTCAATTTAAATAATTCTAAATTAAAAGACGTACAAAATTAAAATATGTTTAATTCAAAATATTTTTAATCCAATTTTACTTCCTTTGCACTTTTATAAAGATAATCAAAATAGTATAAAGAAGAAGGTCCAAAAGCTACATGATCCGTGACAATACCGAAATAAGACATTTTTTTCAGGAAGAAACTTTCAGAGAGAATAATAAAAGCATCTTCTCCCTCATCAATTATAACTGAACTGCCAAAAATTTGATCTCTCCACCTGATTTCACTGATGGTATTATATTTCTTAAGTAGAGATTTAGAATTTTTTGCGTCTAAAGTTTTAGCTTCAACTAGGAGCTTTATATCAGTTACACCCCTAGCTCTTGCTTTTTTTATGTCATCAAAAAACAATTCCAACAATTCGAATTCGTTTGAGGTAAAATAAATTGAGGTTTTTGCCAAATTTATTAAAGATAGAGCTCTGTTTATACAGACATCTCTGCCTCTGTGAACATATAAAGCGATTTTGATTGGCGTATCGTGTGATTGGTAAATAGGCGTAAGAGTATGGATAATTTTATTTGAATGTTCATTAAAACTATCACTATATTGCTTTTTTGCAATGATAAGAGCTTCATCTGGGGATTTAGCAAAATAGCGACTAGGCCTGGAATCTTCCTTGATTATCCACATTTTATCCTTTTCCAGCTGTGTAAGGATGTTATATATCCGAGAGTAAGGAACACCTGATGCTTCTGATAACTCTCGAGCATCCATTGGGCCTTTTGAGATCAAAGTGAGATAAATTGAGATTTCATAATCTGTAAGACCTATTGATCTTAAAGATACCTTAACATTTTCTGGAATTTCTTTCGACATTATTTTACCACTTCTATATGATTATATATTGAAAAATTAATGCATCTCTAATAATATTAATGGTACTACAATTTCTTCTAAAAATAATCGGAATTCAAATTAAAGAAATGAGGATAAACAAAATATCGCTAAAATTTTTGATGATATGAATATTTAAACGCAATTAATTATCAAAAAATTCTGAATTTTAGTTCTTTTTACCGTATTTGTACTTGTCTATTTCTTTATTAATAGATTGATAAACATTTTCAGACAATAGTTTTTTCAATTCGCAAAAAAATATTTGAATTTGAGAATACAATTAAAGTTTTTATATACATTATTCATCACATTTAATAATAAAGTTAAATTATTTTTATAAAAAGCATATAAAAAATTCGTGATTTTGATATTATGGATATTGTAGATCTAAAAATTTTAGAGTTATTAAAAACTAATAGTAGAATGTCTTTTAATGAGATTTCTCACAGTGTAGGTAAAACTGAAGCAACTGTTAGAAGACGTGTAAAAAAATTAACAGACGAGGGTGTAATTAGAAAGTTTACCATTGATTACACAATCGATAACAAACCCCGTACTCGGGCTACCGTGAAAATTGAACCCGATTTTAAAGAGATTAAGAGAATTTTAAAGGAATTGTTAGAAATTGAAGAAATAACAAATATTTGGAGACTTTCAGGAGATTGTGGATTATTTATGAAAGTTGAAATACCTTCTATTGAACAATTTAATCCTCTCATAGAAGAGAAGATCTCACAAATTAAGGGATTAAAAATAGTAGAAACATGTTTTATTACTGATGTAATCAAATGAAATTTTTCTTTTTTTCTTGAATTTTTTAATTTTACTAACTATATGTGTTTTCTTCTTGTTTCTAGATTATCTTGTAATTTTTCTATAAATGAAATTTATTTGTATTCCATAATTTTAACTATCATCAATAATAATTAAGATGAAAGTATGTCGTACAAATTCTCAAAGGAGGAGCTTCGGGAACTCCTTATTGATTATAATAAAATTGCATTGGAAAACTATGGTTTACCTGATAGTATTGAGATCTGGGATGAAACTCTACGTGATGGAGAACAAAGCCCTACAGTTTATTTAACTCTTGATGAAAAGATACATTTAGCAAAATTGTTGGATGAAATAGGAGTTAAACTAATAGCAGTAGGTTTTCCAGCAGTTTCAGATTCAGAAAAGAAAATAGTAAAAACAATCGTTAATGAAAATATTAATAATTCCACAATTTTAGGCATAGCTCGACCAAGGAAGGATGATATCGATGCTTGTATAGAAGCAGATCTTAAAGAAATTGTTATCTTTATGCCAATATCACCTATTTTTAGAAAAACATTAAAACAAAATGAGAATCAACAATTAGAACAGATTAAAACATCTATTCAATATGCAAAAGATAATGGATTTAAAGTTAATTGGGTTTCAGAAGATGGAACTAGGTGTGATTTTAGTCATTTAAAAAATGTTTTTGTTACAGCTATAGAAGCAGGGGCAGAACGTATAGTCTTAGGAGATACTGTTGGTGTTTTAACACCCCCCTCTACGTCATATCTAATAAAACGTATTAAAGAGGAAGTAATTTCGCCGTTAAAGGAAAAAATTCCATTAGGAATTCATACTCATAATGATTTTGGTCTAGCTGTTTCAAATACTATAACTGGTGTTATAGAAGGATGTCAATATCCTCACACCTGTATAAATGGATATGGCGAACGTGCAGGGAATGCGGCTCTAGAAGAAGTAGCCACAATTTTAGAACGATTAGGAATAAGAACAGGAATAGATCTGACCAAGTTACCAGAATTAAGTGAAGTTTGTGAAAAATATTTCTGTAAACCTTTATCACAATATAAACCAATCGTAGGAGATTTTGCCTTTTCTCATGAAAGCGGACTCCATATTGCTGCAATTCTCGCTCATCCACTAACCTACGAACCAATAAATCCCCATATGGTCGGTAGGAAAAGAAAGTTTTATTTAGGAAAATTTTCAGGGACAAAATCAGTTTCCCATGCATTGCAACAAAAGATAAAAGTACTAGATATAGATATACCTATAGAAATAATTAGAAAAATCTCTACGGAAGTTAAAAGGAAACACGAGACGACATCGAAAGAAGAACTCAGAAAATCATTCAATATTATTAAAGAAGAGCTAAAGAAAGTTACGAAAGGTGTTAGTGATAAAGATTTTTTTGAAATCGTCAATAAATATGCACAGCCCTATATTCCGGAAGGCCACCCAGTGAAGTCAAAAGATTAATTTTCATTAAAAATTTTGTGTTTACTCATTTTTCTAAAAATTTATTGATAACATTAATCTTTTTCTTTGTTTTCTTTACATCATTTTGCAGTTTCTTTGATCTTTTTGAATATTCTTCATCATCAATCGTTCCAGACGAATGTTTTTTGTCAATAAACTCTAGTAAGTCCTCAACAGAAGTAAGTTTTGATTCTAATCCCTTTTTTTCATCTTTTAACTCTCTTTTTGTCTTACCTTTTGTTTTGAGTTTAGGTGCTGGCTTTAAACCTGTTTCTTCAACTTCTTCTTCAATCAGAATTTCAGGTTTAGGTGGTAAGGCTGTAAGAGCTTCTTCTTTTTTTTCCTTATTGCTAATAGCACTTATTTCACTAGTTATTTCTGGTAAAGAGGGAATTTTTTGGACACTAGGCTGAATATCTTGAGCTGTATCTTGTACTTCTGAAATATCGAGTTGGGTGGATTCAATTATATCTTTATCTGACTCTGATGCAGCCTTTATTAATTTATCAATAGTAGTTTTAATTGTGTTTATTTGATTTTGAAAAATCTTTAATAATTCTACCAATTCACTTTTTTTAGAAATTTTCATAGAAAAATCTATGTTGATTGTTCTTCCTTCGCTTGGAGCGGAAGTGGTTGATGTTTCAGGTTGTTTTTGTATTTGAGAAGTGTCTTCAGTTGGACGGGAAATAGGTTTTGGAATATCCAGAGTTGACCTCAATTCCATACGATAATCAGAAACAAGCCATTTAAAAATATTTAATGCTAAACTAGGATGATCATAACATTGGAACCCCCCTCCAATTTTATCTCTAAATATTTCATAACTACCAATGCAACAAACCCTTCCATTTCCTATTTCTGATACACAGACTAGAGGACAAGAAAATGGATCTGATGTTTCGTTCGAATCAGCTATCGAGAATGCCCCACTCCCAACAATTGAAAGAGAGCATCCTGATCTATAACATAGAGTTTCTATTTTAGACGTAATTGGATGAGGAATGTTGAATGTCGAAATTAATGGTATATTTTCCATCCCTAAATTAACTCGTTCATCTAATACTTGATCATTTTCAAAAATTATTCCAAATTGTTCCGAGATTTCAGATAAGTTGCTTCCACGACCTCTATCACCACCTGCATGTGATAACAATAAGAGTCCACCTCCAGAATTTTTAACCCACTTTACTATTTGTGTGATTTCATTAGCAGTAATTCTTGAAAAGTCAGGACATACTAATGCTAATATATCAAAGGGCATTAGTGATTCTTCTGTTATTGGAAGCTCTAAAAAATTATAACATACAAAATCATTTGAATTTAATTGATCTCGAAATTCAGTTAAATTATCATCAATTCGACCTCTTGGTTTATGAGCAACATCAAAAGCGATGTGATACGACATGATTAATAATAAGACAAGTATAATTTAAAATTCTTATATATTCAAAATCTTGATATTATTAATTATTATTTTAATCTTTCTAAAATTAATATTTAACTATATTATATAGAAATTACTAATCTCTAATTTTTAAGTTAGATGAGGAATTTAATTAAGATCTGCTTTTATCACCAATAATTAAGTAATCTTTGCTAATATTCTCAACCAATACATCACTACCTATGATTGAGTTTTTTGTAATAATGTTATTAAGCTGTGCTCTTTTTTCAATAACACTATTTTCTAAAATACAATTTTCTATATTCGAATTTTCTCCTATTGAAACATAGGGACCGATAACACAATTATTAATTTTAGTGTTCTCTCCAATGAAGATAGGATTTTTCAAAAAAGACTTATCAACTGTTATGTTTAATTTTGGAAAATCTTCCTTTTTAACAGAATTTTGCATTAGTAGATACCTATTACCATTAAGTAATTCAGATGGTCTACCAAAGTCAAGTATTCCTTTTTTTAGTTTAACTGCAGCGATTTTATATCCTTGATCCACTAGATCTTGAAAACTTTCCGTCAAATATATTTCTTTAGATTTTTCTGTTCTCTGATCAAGATAATGTTTAATGTTTTTAAAAAGGGCAATAGTAGTGGAATTAGAAAAAGCGTAGATACCAGCAATCGCTAAATTTGATATGAATTCTTTTGGTTTTTCTACAAGGCTTTTTATATTTGAATTCTTATCTATAGTTACTATTCCATATGAACATGCATCTTCTTCTGGAACCTCCATTACAGTAATAATCCCATCCACATCAGATTCAAAATATCGATACATAAAATAAGAATATTCATCGATTGGAATCATATCACCTAAAAAAAGAAGAGAGCCCTCTCGTTTGTCTTGTTCCTTTGATTCAAATTGCTGACTTTTAAACCGTACATTTGATAAATAAACAGCTTCACCTAATCCCCAATAAAAGGGAATGTCATCCGAATATCCTCTCGGAATTTGTTCAATAAATGTAAGTTTAAATTTATCAGTATAATTTTTTTTTACATAATCAATTATTTGTCTCTTTTTATAGCCAACAATAAGTATTAATTCCGTGTTTGGATCAAATGTATTACTAAATTTTTCGAGAATGTGATCCAAAACAGTTTTCCCCGCAACTGTTAAAAAAGCTTTTGGTTTGCTTAAAGTAAACGGTTTTAATCTTGAACCGATGCCTGCTATGGGTCCTATAATTTTCATTCTTCTTAGAATAATCTTCTATTTCTAATTGATTTGAAATTTAAATTTGTTTAATAAAATTTTGATTCATCTGAATCAAAAACTCTTTGTAAATGCCCAAATAGAATATCTAAACCATGGTCTTCTCTTGATGAACATGGAATTAATTCACTTGTAGATCCCATTTGGATAAATACTTCTGAAAGAAGCATTGATAATTCTCTGATCAATCCCTTTTCTCTTTCACTGGTTGAATCCTCTAACGCTTGAAAGTCGTGGCTCCAATTAAGAATCATATCTATTTGATCTTCATCAATAAGATCAACTTTAGATAAGATATTTATTTGCGAGATATTCCTAAAACGAAACTGAACAGAAGCAGCTAAAAGTAAGGTTGAAATAAAACCATTAGGTCTGAGAACAAAATTTGAATCAAAGAGAAAACTCACAGATCTTTGGACATCGCCAAATCCTAATGAGCTAGCTATTAAGGGTCCAGTTTCTCGAAAAGCAAATAACTCTAGCTGCCCTGCAGTATCCACAAATATCCAATCCGGGTTATATTCATCAATTTCGTCTTTTATATCATCTAAAAAATTTACCATTAAATCAGAAGCTAAAATCATCCCACCATT
>JAHLWJ010000186.1 GCA_019057975.1 Promethearchaeota archaeon
TACTAAATAAGTAAAAGAAAAAAAATTTGGTTATCACCTAAAAGGTGTTAACACCAACCATTTTAAGTATTTTTTTTTTATCGCATTTATTGAGATATCTTAATAGAATGGTATAAAAATTCTTTTCGGATGAAGTTAATATATTAAGAGAAAATTAAAATCACGACTAATAACAATCCTATAAACAATGATTTAAAAAATTTATTTAAAAATGTAATAATTCCTCTAATAACAACTATTTAAGGTTTAAATAGAATGGATAAAATTACAATTATTGACCAAAATAATTCAATAATATTCTCTAGAGGGTTAATTGCCAATAGTTTACTAAAAACAGGAATATCATTTCTCGAAGCACGTAAAATTGCCGATGAAATAAAAAGCGACTTACTAATAAAGAACATACAAGAGATATCAAGGGAGGAAATGGATAATAAAATTTATAAAATTTTAGTAGATACTAAAGGTGAACAATACGCCGAAAATTTTCTTGTTTTTAAGAAGATTATTGAATTAGAACAACCTGTTATTATTTTAATTTGTGGAACAACTGGAATTGGAAAATCAACAATCGCTCTAATGTTAGCCCATCGATTAAACATTCAGAGTATGATAGGAACTGATTCAATCCGTGAAATAATGAGAAAAGTACTAAGTATTGAGTTAATACCTGAATTACACCAAAGTTCCTACGAAGCGGGTAAGTGCTTGAAGCATTATACTTCACCAAGATTTAACACAACCATTTTAGGATATACTGAACAAGTCAAGATCGTGACAGTAGGCGTTGAAGCCCTGATCAAAAGAGCTCTTTACGAAGGACAGAATATGATCATCGAAGGCGTTCACTTATCCCCTGAATTCCTTTCCAGTGAAATTTTAAATCACCCAAATATAGTTTTTGTGATGTTAAATTTATCCAATGAAATACAGCACAAGAATAGATTCTCTCTTCGAGCACATAATGTTTCTATGAGGAGCCCTGTTGACAAGTATTATGATAATTTCGAACAAATCAGAATGATTCAAGAATATTTGAAAGAACAAGCAAAAATTTTGGAGGTTCCAATCATTGAAAATAATAACCGTGATGACACAGTGAAAAAATTGACCGAAATTGTAACTAACAGAATTAAAAAAATTGTTGAAGCTAAAAATAAGAATGTATTCATCTAATTATGAAAATATTGATTATAATTTTATTATACCTTCATTCTTGAGATCAAAATACCAACCATCAAAATAGTCTAGAATATCTATTATATTTCATTTAGATGGCCCCTAACTATGTTTTGATAATGATATCATTCTATTATTTAAGATCACATTTCAGTATTTAATAAGATATATGAATAAAAAAAGAAGAATTATGAAAAATACTAAAATATCAAGTAAACTATTCCTAAAAGTAAGTTATATACCTGATTTAAAAGTATTAAAAAATATGGTTAAAGAATATAGTAATAAATATTATGGAGATAAAAAGCTTGTTAGAAAGTTGGTCAAGGATGAATTTGGATATATATATAAAGGTATGTCTGCTAAAAAAACATTACATACTGTCTTTACGCAATTTAAATAAAGAGATAAATTATAATATAAATTATTAGCTATGTATCTAGACTACTTAATCCTTATCCCAATTAAGCGTCCTCATTTTAATTATTCTGAAGTCTGTGAGTTTAAAACTATAATAAAATTGCTTTTTCTATAAGGCGAGAAGTATTACTGATCAATGTTCCTTAATTAAAATTTAAGAAGTTTAGAATAGAAAAGTTTAAATATGTTATAACTTTCTAATCGTACTTGGTAACAGTTGATATATTAATAGGTTGTTACTAAAATAATGAAAAGGTGATATTTGATTTGAAAGTATTAAATAGGGTTCATTTAAGAAAAAAACATAGAAATAAGGAACGGAAGGAAGACAAGGAATATAAAAAAAAAGACTTCCAGAATTTTATGGAAGATTAAAAGATATAAGATGAATACTGCTATGAATCCTAGTTTCTAACAATTACCTAAAAAGTTTCTAAATAAACTTCTTTTTTTTCTTTTCTAAGTATTCCTTTGATTATCTTTTTATCAGAGTTACCCTAATTTAAGTTTAAATTCTAAATGGATTAAATTAGATGTTTTTTCTTCTATTTTTGTTGTATAAATTAAGTCAAAATATTCAGATAATAGATATTTATAGAATTTGGAAAAGAAAATTGAATAACCTCATCCTTGTCATTATCATCATCATCTGCATCCTCATCCCATTCATCTTCTTCCTCGTTTTTTCTTTTTTGACTTCTTTGTTTAAACTTCATAATAACTCTCTCCATTTTTTTATTGTATTTAATAGATTAAAATAATAATATATTTTCAAATATTATAAAATACCTAAATAATTTTTAAATGTTCCTAATTTTAATAACAATTATTAAAGTTCAAGAATTTAATAGGATTTAAGAAAAATTTAAATCTGAGATTTAATCTCAAGGATATTTTGATTGTTTAACTTAAATTTTTTATAAAATAATCCATTTAAACCTAATTAAAGAAGTAGATTAACTCTCATGATTTAATCCAAAATTTATTAATATGGTAAAATCTTTAATAGATCTGAATGTGTTGATTTTTTTGCATTAAACATAATTTTAAAATTCTATCTTGAATTAAAAAATTACTTTTAGTTGTTATTACTTCTCTATTAATCATAATTTCTTAATCTTCAAAAATAATTTCAGAATGAAAAGGGGATATTTAATCCGATTTGCGTCTGTCTCCTTAGATTTAAAAATAAAAATCTTACCAAAGTCTACTAGATATTTCACTAAAAACAAAAAGAACACCTATATTAAATTTCACTTAACTGAGGAAAAGATATTTAGAAATATTTATAAGTAAGTTAGTTTTTATTTAAGCTCAGATAAAAAGATTTATCTCTATTAATAATAGTAAAATCTATGTAGTATAACAAGGAAGATATTACAGAATCTCGATGATAGAGGACACTAGCATTAATGATTTAGGAAAGAATTACACCTATGCGATTTTTTTTTTTTTGAAATTTTTTTAAATGAGGTGTTACCTCATAATCCCCATGAATCACAAAATATTCCCAATATTTTAGTAAAATAAAAAGTATTTGCTATAGGACAACAATGACAACCCAAATAGAAAAAACAAACAAAAGTAAGAATCCTAAAAGTAAAGAAGGAAAAAATCCTATCTGTTTTGGACCTATCGTTAACTTGGAAGAGTATGTAAAGAAGGATTGGTGGAAAAAGCTATTCAATGCTTTTTATTTAAAAACAGATGGTGATGTTGTAGAAGATCAAAAAATAACCAAATATGAAGTGGATTTTTTTTCCAAAATATTGGATTTTAAGCCAGAAGATCACATCTTAGATCTTTGTTGTGGTCAAGGTAGACATTCAATTGAATTAGCTACAAGAGGTTTTGAAAAAATTCATGGTTTAGATCGTTCACGATTTTTAATTCAAAAAGCTAAATCAGATTCTAAAAAATACGGTGTTTTATTAAAATTTCGTGAAGGCGACGCAAGAAAATTGCCTTATCCCCCTGATATTTTTGATTTTGTTATGATCTTAGGCAACAGTTTTGGATATTTTGAATCTATTAATGACGATGTTCAAGTTCTCAAGGAGGTTTATCGTGTTTTAAAACCGTGGGGGAAAATTTTAATCGACATTACTGATGGAGATTACCTAAAAAATAATTTTCAGCAACGCTCATGGGAATGGATTGATAAAGATCTTTTTGTATGTCGGGAAAGGTCACTCTCTTTAGATGATCAGAGATTAATCTCTCGGGAAGTAATTACTGATGTGAACAAGGGTGTTTTAGTAGATCAATTTTATTCTGAAAGATTATATTCAAATGAAAAAATTTCAGAAGTATTAAATACACTTGGATTTAGCGATATAATTTTCCCTGGTACAATAAATCCTGACTCTCAACGCGATCAAGATTTAGGTATGATGAAACAACGAATAATTGTTAGTGCTACAGTTAAAAAAGAATGGACTGAAATTAAAAAGAAAATAAAAACAATAGATAAGAAAGTCGTAGTAATATTAGGAGATCCAACTAAACCTGATACAATTAAACCATCAAAAATTTTTGATGATGATGATTTTTATACTGTCCATCAATTAAAATCAGCTTTAAAAGACCTTAAAGGATATAATTTTTCATATTTAGATGATCATAATACTTTAATTCAAGATTTACATAATCTAAAAGGAAAAATTGAATATATTTTTAATTTATGCGACGAAGGTTATTACAATGAGGCAAGAAAAGAATTACATCTACCAGCTTTGCTTGAAATCCTTAAATTACCATATACTGGTTCTGGTCCACAATGTCTTGCCTTTTGTTATGATAAATCATTAGTACGAGGTATTGCTAAAGAATTAGAAATTCCTGTGCCAGAAGCTATATATGTAAAACCTGAAGATAAAATTATAGATTTACCACTATACTTTCCTGCATTTGTTAAACCTAATTTTGGAGATTCAAGTTTCGGAATTACACAGAAAAGCGTTGTTACTAATGGTGAAGAATTATTAGATGCTATAACTGAAATTCGCTTAAAATTTGGATATGATAAACCTATTCTAATCGAACAATTTCTTACGGGAAAAGATATATCTGTTGGAATTATTGGAAATCCCCCTGATGAATATCTTATCCTTCCTATAATTGAGGAAGATTATTCGAGCTTACCCCCAGAATTGCCAAAAATCTGTGGATACGAAGCAAAGTGGCTTCCAGAATCTCCTTATTGGAATATTAATTCAATATGTGCTAATCTTCCTAATGATATTGTTGAAATTATCGAAAATTGTTCTCTTAAATTATTCGAGAGGTTAGAATGTCAAGATTACGCAAGGTTTGATTGGCGTTTAGATGAAGGAGGAAATCCAAAACTTTTAGAAGTGAACCCAAATCCCGGTTGGTGTTGGGATGGTCATTTAGTAAAAATGGCCAAACTAGCTGATATATCTTATAAAGAAATGTTAAAAAAGATTTTAGAAGCAACAGAAAAAAGACTTGGATTAAAATAACTAGAATAAAAATATCAAATCGTTAGAACAGATGGAATCATCAGAAATAGAGTTTAAGAAAAAAGTTCCAAAGAATTTCGAGTTTGATGCTTCTTATATAGTTTATCTTGAGAAGAAAATTAGAGAGATGGAAACTCAGAAAAATTTATTAAAAGCCCAATTATCTAATTTAAAACTTGAAATAGAGAGTTTAAGAACGGAAACTTCTCGTTTCTATGAATTACCATTATTATCAGGACATATACTTGATGTTTTAGATGATAAAAATGATCGTGCTATTGTAGATTGTCATCCTAACGCCAGTTATATTGTGAGAATAAGTAATAAGTTACAAAAGGAAAAGATTATTCCCGGCTTCCATGTAGCATTAAATAATAGAAATTTCACAGTACTTGATATCTTACCGTTGAAATTAAATCCATATATTAGAGGAATGGAGATAACCAATGCTCCAATTGATGTATCTTACAATGATATTGGGGGTTTAGATGCCCAAATTCAAGAAGTAAGGGAGATAGTAGAATTACCTTTAAAAAACCCAGAAATATTTAAAAAAATTGGGATAGAACCACCTAAAGGTGTTTTATTTTATGGATTTCCTGGGACAGGTAAAACATTATTAGCAAAAGCGGTTGCTCATGAAACAAACGCAACATTTATGAAGGTGGTGGGGTCAGAATTAGTACAGAAATTTATCGGTGAAGGAGCTCACTATGTAAGAGAAATTTTTGAATTGGCGAGAAAAAAATCTCCTACTATTTTATTTATTGATGAATTAGATGCTATAGGAGCTAGAAGAATGGAAGATGGAACACCAGGGGATCGTGAGGTTAATAGAACTTTAATGCAATTGTTAAGTGAATTAGATGGATTTGATCAACGAGGTAATATAAAATTCATTGCCGCTACAAATCGAGCTGATATATTAGATCCAGCTTTGTTAAGATCTGGTAGATTTGATAGATTAATAGAATTTCCCTCACCCAATGAAAAAGCAAGAGAATCAATTTTTAAAATTCATATGAGAAAGTTAAATCTTGAAAATAATATTAGGATAAAAACTTTAGTAGATCTTACTAAAAATGCTTTAGGTTCTGATATTAAAGGAATTTGCACAGAAGCAGGAATGTACGCTATCCGGAGAAATTCTGAAATAATTTCAAATGATGACTTTTTAAAAGCCATAAACAAAATCATGATTAATAAGCAGAAAGATTATGACAACTCAGATATCTTTTTATAGGATGAAATAAATTAATTGTCGAACATTTATATTAATTTAAGCAGTTTTTTTTGATAAAAATTATACATTCTTACAATTCATTGCTGTGCTGTTTTAAAGTAGGATTAATTACGGGATTAGTAAAAGGTCTGACTATAGTTAAATTTAGTATAACCATTGAATTTAAAGCAATTGTAGTAATTTTTTGCATGAACATAATTACTGAAATTGCTCAAGTTTCAAATATTTTATAATTTAAAATTCTTCTCGCTGTGTATCTTTAGAAATGATAATTAAATACTTTTTGCTCTACTCAATATTTCCTCTCTTTTACTTCAAACATACCTAATACAACCGGTTTAGTTTTCAATTCTAAGTCCTTCTTTACGCGAAATATCATTGAATGGCTAAGAAAATTAGTATCATCACGCGAATCGTAATCCCAGCGATAGTGTCAACCTCTGCTTTCCTTTCTCTAAAAAGCTGCATACACAGTAGCTTCTGCCCTGGCTAACATATATATAAGTTCCAAATTTCGAATTAATCCATAGTCTCTTTCCATTTCTTATTTAGCTATTTCTACGATATTATACAAAATCAAGATTGATGAAGAATGAGGACCGAGATAAAGTAGAAAAGAAGGCATTTTAAAACGCGATAATTCAAGTATTAGAAAAAGAAGTATTAAAGCATTTATTGAAAAACTAAATAATTATTAACCGCTGCAATAAGCCTGTAATTAATATTGGCAAAGCTATAGTAGCATCACACCATACACTCACATGCTTTGACTCTAAAGAATATTTACCTCATGACTTTACTTCTGAAAAAGTACTTCCTGAAAGTCCACCGTCGTACTCCATAGATGTGTGAATACGAACTGAATAATTATATATCCATTTTCTCCATCCTGTCGAATTGATTTAACATAGGAAAGATTTGTTGTGCCCAATTTCGTGGAACGCCACCATCTTTTATCAATGTACCATACTCCTTAGAATTTTTAACTATTTCCCTAAACTTTTTCATGTCCCCAAAAATATCAAAAAAACTCATATTTTAAAAGTTTTAAAGCCAATTCTGAGTCTGAAAAAGCTGGAATAAATGTAGGGATATCATTTTTTGCTGCTAATGAAAGAATACAATCCTCTGAGACAATTCAGAAATAGCTTTAAATAGGTTTTATTCTATATTATCAGTATTTAATAAGAAATATGAATAAAATGATATCAATTAATAATCAAAAAAAATTCAATCAAATTTTTTAGAAATCCCCAATTTGCATAAATATTATTTTTTTTTAATTATCTACTATTCTCTTATAATCGAAAATGAAGCAATCAAAATATATTACCATTGATGAAGCTCTGAAAAAGAATTTGACCGATGTAAATTTGAGAGGTTGGGTGTATCGGCAAAGATCCTCGAATAAATTTGTTTTCATTGTTTTAAGGGACGAATCAGACATAATACAGTGTGTTATCTCTAAAAGCAAAAATGCAGAACTTTTTGAAAAAGCTGAAAAGCTAACAATTGAATCTTCAATTAAAATTTCAGGTGAATTAAAAGAGGATGAAAGGGCTCCCACCGGATTTGAGGTTTCTGTATCGGATATGGAAATTATCCAAATTGCCGAACCATTTCCCATTACAGAACATCAATCCCCCGAGCTCTTATATGATAATCGACATCTATGGTTAAGATCTAGAAAATTGAACGCTGTTTTAAAAATTCGACATACGGTTGTTGGAGCTATTCACGAATTTTTTAGGAGTCGCGGTTATTACGAATTTGACGCACCAATCTTTCAGCCTAGCCAATCTGAAGGGGGTTCAACACTATTCGAAGTTAAATATTATGAAGATAAAATGTATCTAAGTCAAACATGGCAATTGTACGCTGAGGCCGGGATCTTTTCGCTTGGAAAGATATATAATATGGGACCAACTTTTCGAGCCGAAAAGTCAAAAACTTCAAGACATTTGTCAGAATTTTGGATGGCTGAAATGGAGGCTGCTTGGATGACGCTTGAAGAGGCTACCGAAGTTGCAATAGACGAAATTAGGTTTATTGTAAAAGAAGTTTTAAAACATAACAAGAAAGAACTTGAAATTTTAGAGAGAGACATTAAATTGCTAGAACATTATGCGAAAGCGGAATATCCTACAATTAAGTATGCAGAAGCTTTAGATATCC
>JAHLWJ010000187.1 GCA_019057975.1 Promethearchaeota archaeon
CTTAGTAAGTCTTTTGCTTTCGCCGTTGCATTTTCAGCTTCATGCATATGAACCCATGAACACTGATCTCGGATATTTACCATCTCAAAGAGATATTTGTTTAATCCTACCTCTTGTATTGTTGCCTGAAATAATGGTTCATGAGTTCTTGGAGTACATGAGGCAACAATGACCCTATTAAGTTGATTTTCTGTTATTTTTTCTTTAATATTCGTTTGAGTGTCAGCAGAACAAGTGTATAGATTATGTTCAGCATATACTACATTAGGTAATGTTTTTACATATTCGACAATCTCAGGAACGTTAACAACCCCCCCAATATTAATTCCACAATGGCATATAAAGATCCCTATTTTTGGGGGCTGATCACTTACATCAATTTCTTCGGGGAGTTCCTTCTTTGAGATTAATGTATTTCGTGCGTCTGATAGAAGAACATTAACACATCCTGCGGCAGCACTTGCTTCAATAACGGTTTCTGGAATATCTTTAGGTGAAGCAAACATTCCGCACACATAGATTCCAGGTTTTGATGTTTCTACAGGATTGAAGCTTTTTGTTTTACAGAACCCATATTCATTTAACTCTATATTCAACTTCTGTGCTAATTCCATAGAACTCTTATTAGGCTGTGCTCCTACAGCAAGAACAACTAGATTAAAAATTTCTTCAATAATTTTTCCTGCTTCTGTTTCATATCTAATCTTTAAATCTTTTGAATCTGGAATTTCACTAATAGAGGAAATCCTTCTTCTAATGTATCGTATACCATGTTCATGCTTTGCTCTCTCGATATATTTGTCAAAATCTTTACCGTATGCTCGTATATCCATTGTAAAGATCGTGGGTTCTATGAAATTCACATGTTCTTTTGCAATTACAGCTTCTTTTGTGGTATACATACAACATACTGAAGAGCAATATTCAGCATTAATCCTTTTATCTCTTGATCCAATACATTGTAAGAACGCTATTTTTTTCGGAATAATTCCATCAGAAGGACGGAGTATTAAACCCGAGTGAGGACCACTAGCGCTTAATGTACGTTCAAATTCAGTACTCGTTATGACATTCAAAAATTTATCATAGCCAAGATTTGTTAAAGGACTGGGTTCAAATTCATCAAAACCAATTGCTATAATTACTGCTCCTACATTAAGATTAATTCTTCTATCTTTAAGTTCATAATCTATTGCTTTAGCTTTACATATTTCTTTACAAACTTCACATCCTATACATTTCTCTTTATCTATTGAAAAAACTAATGGAACTGCTTGTGGAAATTTTACAGATATTGCTGCTTTTTTTGATAATCCTTCATTGAAAAAATCAATAGCTTCAATAGGGCATTTTTGAGCACACAGACCACAGCCCGTACATTTATCCTGATCCAAATATAATGATTTTTGGACGATATCTGCATTAAAATTTCCTGGTTCTCCTTCGATTTTTTCGATAGATGAATTTATTAATATATCTATATTTTCATGACGACCAGTAAGGACTAATTTTGGAGCAAGGATGCATATAGCGCAATCATTAGTAGGAAAAGTTTTATCTAGTTGAGACATAACTCCACCGATACTCATCGTTGATTCTACCATATATACTTTATAACCTGAATCTGCTAAATCAATGGAAGCTTGAATACCTGCTATACCTCCACCAATAACCAGCACAGCACCAACTTTTTCCATTATTTACCCTCCTTAATTGATATGAATGTAGGTATTTCTTCATTAACCTCGTGTAAATCGACTAATCCTTTTTGTCTTAAAGAAACTATATGATTCAGCACATAATTTGGGGCAATTTGAACTTCTTTAGAGATTTCTGGCACTGATTTACCATTTTGAGAAATTATTTGTAATATCTTATGCCGTTCAAATTCAATTTGTATCGCATCATCAAGAACTTGTTCAAATTTCTCTAATGGAATTGTCTCGTTATATGCATTACCTTCATTAACTATTTTTCTTTCTCTACCAACTAGGATTCTAAGTCTTGAATCTTTCAATACAGATTTTATCGCATCAAAATCGTAAGTCAATTTATTTTTTATTTTTTTATTCTTAATTGGATTTGGTCCTAAATTTTTAATATGCTCATTAAATTCATTAACTATTTGAGCGAATCTATTTCCTTCAGCAGCAGAAACCCAATCTAAGCGTAAACGTTCAGAAAAACCAATTATTTTCAGTAATTTACTCAACATCTTAATTTTTATCTCTGCTTCATAATTACCGCTTATATAATGGCAATCTCCAGGATGACATCCTAAAATAAGCACGCCATCAATATTTCTTGAAAGTGCTTCAGCAACAAATATAGGATCAACTCTTCCACTACACATAACTCTTACTATCCTAATATTAGGAGAATACTGAATTCGACTTACACCAGCAAGATCAGCTCCAGCATAAGAGCACCAATTACATAAAAATCCTAAAATTTTTGGATTAAAATTCATTCAGTTAATCTCCTCCATATACAATAATTTCTGATAAGATTTGGTTGTCTGTAAAGTGATGTATAGTTATTGCATTTTCAGGACAACTGGCACCACATACTCCACATCCTTTACACATAAGTTTGTTAACAACCACTACATCTTGTTCATTCTTCGATATCGCATTATATGGGCAAAGTTTCGTACAAACACCACATCCGACACATATTTTATCATCCACTTCTGCTACTAAACCCGATGCAACAATATCTTCTGAACTTAAAAATCTGCTTGCTCTTCCTGCTGCTCCATTTGCCTGAGTAATTGATTCTTGAATATGTTTTGGCCAATGGGCACATCCACATAAAAATACTCCCTCCGTAGCAAAGTCTACGGGTCTTAATTTAACATGAGCTTCTAAGAAAAAGCCTTGACTATCTAAAGGCACTTTAAGCATTTTTGCTAATTCTTCTGAATTTTCTGGAGGACTCATGGGAGGAGATAAGATGATTAGATCTGTTTCAAAATTGATAATATCTTGTAAATTAGTATCAAATACTTTTATTCCATATTTTTCAGGTTTATTGCCTATTTTATTAATTTCTGGCGGGTTATCTAAATCATATCTCAGAAGAATTGCATCTTTTCTTCTATCAAAGAAATATTCCTCAAATTCTTTTTTAGCCATTTGAAAATCTCTATAAAGAACAATCATTTCGAGATCTGGCTTTAATTCTTTTAAGATATTCAAGTTTTTAATAGATATTGCGCAACAAACATTTGAACAATATGTAATCCCTTCTTTTTCTCTAGCATTGGCACATAATATAGTCGTTATACGCGTGATCTTATCAAGCCATGATTTATCTTCAGCTTTTAATTTCCTTTCTAGCTCTAATTGGGTTATCACATTTTGATTTTTATTATCATAATGAGGATATCCAATAGGTTTTAATTCCTGACCTCCAGTAGCAACAATAATAACACCTACTTTAAGTTCGCTAATTTCATTTTTGGAATCAATAATAGACACATCATAATTACCAACATATCCTTTTACATCCTTTACTTTAGATTCCAAGCAAACTTGGATGTTTTTGTTTTTCGTAATATCTTCTTTTATCTTCTTTAAAAATGTTGCAGAATCTTCTTGAGTGGGATACAAGAGATATAAATCATTCAAAATTCCCCCTAGCCTCTTCGCTTTTTCTACGAGATAAACATTAAATCCTTGATTAGCAATGGTTAACGCAGCAGTCATTCCCGATATTCCACCACCAATTATTAATGCTTCAGGAGTTACTGATAGTGTTTGTTCTTCTTGGGGTTTTAATAATCTGGATTTAGCGACAGCCATTTCAATTAGATCTTTTGCTTTTTGTGTAGCTTCTTCAGGTAGGTCCATATGGACCCAAGAACATTGATCCCTGATGTTAGACATTTGAAACAAGTATTTATTCATTCCTGCTTCTTGACATGTCTCTTGGAATAATGATTCATGGGTTCTCGGTGTACATGATGCTACTACAAATCTATCTAAATTAAATTCGTCGATTACTTCTTTGATTCGCTCTTGAGAATCGGAACTACAAGAATACAAATTGTCTTCACAAATAACTACATTAGGTAAGTCCTTAATATGCTCTATAACCTCAGGAATATCAATATATTTCCCAATATTTATCCCGCAATGACAAATAAGTACGCCAATTCTAGGGTCGTCTGTTAATTTAACTTCTTTTTCTGGTACTAATATTATTTTTTCTCTGGTTTCAGTAAATTTAACGGAACTAAGTAGGACCGCTACTTGGGAAGCCACTCCACTGGCATCAGCTACAGTTTCAGGTATATCCATAGGACCTTGGCAAAATCCTGCTAAAAATATACCTTTTTTCGAGGATATTGATTTAGTAAAATGCGACTTCTCCTTAAAAAAATTATAATCATCAAGTTCGATATCTAAAATCTTAGCTAATTCTTCAGTTCCACTAGAAGGAATCAATGGTGTTGCCAAGACGACTAAGTTTGCTCGAAAATCATTAAGTAATCCTGATTGTAAATCTTCATAATGTATAATCAAATCATTAGTTTCAGGATCTTCTTTAATTTTACTAATTTTTGTATGAAAATAATTTACTCCATACTCACTTTGAGCTCTCTGTGTAAATTCGTAGAAATTCTTTCCATAAGCTCTAATATCATGTCTAAAAACATAACATTGTGAATGATCAGAATGTTCCTTAGTGATAATGGCTTCCTTACTCGTATACATGCAACATACGCTCGAACAATAGGGAATTCTTTCGTGCAAGTCTCTTGATCCCGCACATTGAATAAATGCTATTATTTCTGGTTCATTCTTGTCACTCGGACGTAAAACTTGTCCACCAAAAGGTCCAGAAGCAGATAAAATTCTTTCATACTCCAAGGCAGTCACTACATTATCGTAATTAATACCCCATCTTGATGATAAACTATCTCTGGCCATATCAAAGCCAGTAGCAACCACTATCGCTCCGACTTTTATTTGAATTTCTTCAGGTTTTTGTGTAAAATCTATAGCTTTTGCTTCACAAACTTTTTCACAGACTCCACATACATCTCTTGTTAGTTTTAAACACATATCAGGATCAATCAAATAAATTGGCGGAACTGCTTGAGGAAATGGGATATATATAGATTTTCTTTTTCCTAGATCCATATCAAATATATTGGGGGCTTCGATCTTTGGACATCTAATGGTACAGTCTCCACATCCTTTGCATTTAGTCTCATCAACAAAACGAGGTTTCTTAAGAACGGTAACCTTAAAGTTTCCAGAGTCTCCAGTAATATCTTTAACTTCATGATAAGTCATTAACTCGATGTTAGGATTTCTGAATACTTCAACCATTTTGGGTGCTAAGATGCATAAACTACAATCTAAAGTAGGAAAAGTTTTATCGAGTTGAGCCATTCTACCTCCAATTGAAGGTGTTTTTTCCACTAGATAAACTTTAAATCCCATTTCCGTTAAATCTAAAGATGCCTGGATTCCAGCAATACCTCCTCCAATTACTAACACAGATCCTTCCATTATACTATGATCTCCTCAATTTTTTAACTATTCACAATTATTATTATATCTACGAAAAATTCTGAAAGATCTGAAATTTCTACTGAAGAAATATCATCATAATCTTTTTTAATACAGTTTAAATGAACATTACATTTGGGACACGATGTAAATAATTGAGTAGCAACTTCTTTTGCTTCTAAGATACGGGTGTATCGTAATGCTTTAGAGCGTTCGTTACAATTTAACCAAGAGCTTACTCCACAGCATAAGGAATTTTCTTGATTATGTTTCATTTCTTTAAAATTATACCCTAAGGTCTGTAGATAATTAAAGATTTCTCTTAAATTCTTTACCAAGTTGTTGTCTTTTGGTAAAAACCTACTTAATCTACACGGATCATGATATGTAAAGGTGATTTTCTCATAGATATAATTAGGTTTTTTAAAATCAATCTTACCTTCCTTCCATTTATCATAAACAAATTCTATAATGTGTTTAACATCAAATTTTTCATTGAAATCATCAAATAAATTGGGATAATCTACCTTAAATGTCCTGTAGCATTCGGCACAAGCGGTAATTATTGTTGATATTCCTGCTTTTTCAAATTTTTCTCGATTTTTCTTTGCTAACTCAATAAAAACTTCAAATTTTCCTTGACCCCAATATAAATCATGTCCGCAACAAATTTCTTCCTTAAGTACAACGATTGGGTCATTTTCAATTTGACAAATAGTCTTCAAAGTACTTGATGAGATAGATTTTAGATTCTGAAATTCATAATCGAAAATAGGTAAACATCCTACGTAGTATAGTATTTTACCTTTATCTGCAATCTTACAACCTTTTGGGATCCAATCTAAAGGTCGATTAATATTAATATAGTCTTGACTCATTAATTCACCCATTGTAGGATAAATTCCTTTATGAGCAACGGATCGATCAAGATTATGAATTCCCTTATTTCTCATTTTATATCTTAGAATTCGAGCAATATCCGCAAAATTTATGTCTTTAGGGCATTTTTGAAGACAACTATTACATGTTAAACATTCCCACAACACGCCATTTTCAACTATTTCGTCTTCAAAACCTTCCAAGATCATTTGGATGATCCTACTAGGTGTAAATTTCTGAACCTTACTAATTTGGCATACCCCTGAGCATCGTGCGCACTGATAACATTTTTTTAACAAATTCCTTAAATCTGTTTCATATATTTTATCTAAATAAATATGATTTTCATCAATTTCTTGATCAGATTTACTTTGTTTTTTTGGCTCAGTCAGGTAGCTCACATCCTCACTATAAATTTTTCACAAAACTTACTTCCCGTTCCATTTTTGAATGAGAGAACTTAGTTATTAGCTCTTTCATATTTTCTTTATCAGGAGCTTTAAGACCTAATTTTTTGATGATTTTTTCATCTAAAACTTTTTGAAATAATTTTTTGCCCTTTTCTGTACGGGGAATTACAGTAGTATATTTATCTGGAGACCCAAGTCCTCCAAAAGAAATATCTGAATAAATATTGGTGAAATCAGCACAACTGAAGCAAGCGGGACGTACATAATCTACTATTTTATCAAAGGGTATATGTACCACTCTCCCTTCGGGATCAATTTTTAAAATAAGATCCTCTTTAATGTTTATTTTTGTGATATTTTCAAACTTAACATCAAAATCTTTCTTAAATCTTTTTATTTGAGATTTATCAAAAAGAAAATTGTGATAGCAAAACAACCCTAAACAAATTTCAATATATTCTGAAGGAGTAACCCCTAAATTTTGCATACATCTAATTGTATAAATTTGACAGGGGGTTCCTACTATTGCTAGTTTTTTAAACTTATAATGGTTTAATTCTGGGATGGAGCGAGTATAAGTACAAAAGTTCTGGATCTCATCTAATTGTGTTGATATTTCAAGTTTTGTACCTGAGCTTTTAATTAGATCTTTTTTATCACCAGCAAACATAGCTTCTCTTGAAAAAGGGGCTTCAGTTTTAGCAACAATTGCTCCATCAATTATTTTCTTTTCTATCATATAATTAATTATTGAATTCACTACCCCACCATCAGTTCCATATTTTAGAAAATCAGGATCAGTAGATTGGCAAGAAAAAATGTCTTCGAAATCACCAAGTGGCATTGATTTAAAATCTTTAAATTTGTAGGTTTTGTTAAGCTCATCATCTAAGATGTGAGTTTGAGGGCAGAGATAATAACATATGCCACATTCAAGACATTCATCTTTATTAATATAAACTGGAGGTGAATAAGGTTCTTTGAATCCTATTACATTATAATCAACGGAACTACAAAAACTTACGCACCCTCCGCATTCTTGACAAATTCCTTTCTCATGAACTTCTTCTACTAAATCTTGAAAAGATTTTACACTCATGATATTACTCAATTATTTTTCTTGTCCCAATTTAATTGGTTTACAATTTTTTCTTTTAATACCAGCAATCCTTTCTAATAAAGGTTGACCTGGTTTAACCTCCTTTAAGCTTTTAGATTCTATTAATCCTGCTTTAATTGCATCTTTATAGATTTTATCACCTTTTTTGTTTCGCGTAATTACTGTAGACCAACCACTAGGGGACCCAATTGATCCGACAGAAATATCAGCATAATCAGCAGTTAAATCCTCACAAAAATGACAATTATGGCGAGCGTAGGATTTAACTTCTTTTAAGGGTACTCTAAAATCCTCACCCGAATCTAAATATATAATAAATTTACCCCCACTTATATCCATTTTAGTAACTTTTTTAAAATCTTTATCAAATTGATCTTTAATTAAATTTAGTACACCTTCATATGGAAAAGATTCCATGCAGAAAAGCCCTATTCTATATTTGATGTTTTTGAAAAAAGGTTGTCCACTTGGAAATAAATACCCTTTTTTCAGTGCATTCATCATACAAGGAACTCCTACGACTGCAATGTTTTCGTACTTTTTTGTTTCATCAATGATACT
>JAHLWJ010000015.1 GCA_019057975.1 Promethearchaeota archaeon
TTTCTGATATATGTCGTGAAGTTTCAGAGATTAATTTGTCGATTCCAGGTTCTACCCGTGATGTTCTTATGTTGAAACCAAAAATCCCGTTAGTGTGCTCAACAACATAATCAAGATTTTTTTTCATTGCTACAACATAATTAGATTCAAATCCAGAAGACGATGCATTCGTATGAGATATCATTCCAAGTCCACCAGCTTCAGAGATAGCAATGCACAAGTCATTTGTCCTGAAAGGGCCCATAGCTGCTGACGCTATGGGATGTTTTATCCCAAACATTTCAGTTATTTTCGTTTTTAACATTACATGAACCTTTTTTTTGTGTTTAAAGAATTTAAATTTGATTCCAATTTGTTTTAAGTCTAATGAATTATGTTTAAAATTTATTGTTTGACTTTAGTTCATAGTGTTAAAATTTGAAGTCGCGAATACCCTTTTTTTGTGAAATCGTAATCAAGGAGTTCAATTTTTTCAGGAATAATTTTCAATAATAATTTTCGTTTTCCCCTTACAATTTTCTGAACTCTTTCGAAATCTTCGTCTCCTTCTCTTAAAAAGATCAATCTTTCTTTACCTGAGGTGGTGATTTGTATACCTTGTATTTTTCCTTCAGATAAAGGTGTATAAATCCCTATACTTATGTTAGGATTTTCTTCCATATTTTTAACCTTTCTCCCGGGAGCAGGGCCAACATAAATATTAAAGCTGTTTTTTTCAGTATAAAAATCCATAGGGGTCGCACGAGGGATATTATTACTACAGGTACATAAAACAAGTACTTTTCTTTTATCTAGATACTCTCTAATTTCTTTTTTTAACTCCTCTTCTGGCATTTTCTTATTATTCATTTCAAAGAACCTCTTTAATTTAATTATAATATAAAATGAATAGATAAAGATAAATTTTAGAAAATGAGTAGAAAAAGACTTAAATCCAAATTAGAATCCAACAACGTTAATTGGTTTAGAATCATTATCTGAATCTACGGCAGCTTGTACATAAGGTGATACTGGTCCATTTGCTAGAACCATGATTTTTACCTTGGAACCCATATCTGGTTTATTTTGAACTCCAAATTTTAATTGAGCTTCTTCAGGAATTCCATTCGTAATAGTAGATACAATGCTATTTACTTTGGATAAAGAAAGAGTGTGATCCCCTGTAACAGATACAATGCATCTCTGAACTTGGCTTGTATCAGGTTGTATAAGAGGATTATTTAGAGCTAATCTTGATTTCTCTATTAGATCTGAGTCATCGCCCATAGATTCAGCTATACCAACTAATCCAGTTGGATATTTTTCTTTCTTAACAAAGATTCTTTTCACATCAGCAAAATCTATATTAACTAATCCACAATTGTTAATTAAGTTAACAACTTCTCCAATATTTCTAATTAAGACTTCATCCATTATTTTAAACCCTGTTATCATTGGGATCTTCCCAACAATACCTAAAAGGTTATCGTTTGGGACAGTTATTAGAAAATCAGAATAATCTGCTAAATTTTTAAGCCCTATTTTTGCTCTTACGCCTCGTTGAACCCCTTCTGATTTGAATGGAAGTGAACAAAAGGTAACCACAATAGCTTTATTCTTTTTTGCTTCTTCGGCTATAATAGGTGCTGCGCCAGTCCCAGTTCCTCCACCTAAACCACATGTTAAGAAGACAATATCAGCATTAAGTACTTTATTCAATCTATCACGATCTTCTTCAGCGGCCTCACATCCAACTGAAGGATCATTCCCTGAACCTAAACCCTGACATCGTTCTTTACCGATTAAAACTTTTTGGCTTGCATTTGAATAATACAAGTCATGTGCATCAGTATTTATACATATTGTCTCAGCATTGTTTATACCCATATCCTCCAAACGTGAAACTGTATTATTCCCCGCTCCTCCTACTCCAACTACCACTGATTTAATTTTTAAAACTTTCAATAAATCTGCTAAATACTTATCATCGTCACAGTTTGGGTTTATATTAGGATTTTGATTATGCTGAGCGATTTCACTGAATCTTTCTCTCTCTGATGATCGAGATTTTGCCATTTTTAATATATCATCAACACTCATAAAATTCATCTAGCGAAATGAGGTTTTTATAATACGAGAAAAATATCAGAATAATATATGGAAGTAATATGAAGATAATACGCATATTATGTCTGTATTATATTCCTCAAATTGCTTGGACTTTTTTAATATTATTTTGAAATAGGGTCTAAAGTTTGATAAGAATATCAATTTTTTCATCTGAAATATCAGACAAATCGCTGGAGAAAAAAGTTTATAAGTCTATATTTTCATGTGTATCATACTCTTAGGGGAATATTATATGGGAATCAATAATACTCAAAATAACAACAGAGAATCTGTGGAAAGCTCGAAACTTGATGAGCCAATACAAGTGCTAGCTACCATTAGCTGCCCTAATTGTGGCTACAAGAAGAAGTTTAGAAATCAATTTCTTAGGAAAGATTTGGAATTACTTATCGTAGCTGTAAAGGTGTTTGAGTGGTTAACCTGTAATAAGTGTGGTGACCTTTTAAAGTTAGATTTAGATTTTAGTTTTTAAATTTAAGTAATTAAGAGCTAAATTTTTTAATATCATCATATTTTAAGTTAAAAGTCTCAAAGTTTAAATCTTAATCTTCAATTTAGAGATCTAAATCAATATTCCCATATGTGCCTCCACCACCAGGTGTATAATTAATTTCATTAGTTCTAAGAGCATTTACAACTAAGGCAAGAGTATGATCATGTTCTTCAATTTTACTTATTGGAGTATCAATTAAAATCTCAAATTCTGTTCCAAGTGTTTTTATAACTTTATTATACTCATTTAGAACTGTTTTACTTGCTGCGCTTTTGATACCTTTTACAGAGCGGATAATGTCTATGAGGGGTATTGCATCAATATATATTGGTCTATGATTAGGATGGTTGGGTTCTTTGTAAGATGAGATCTTCTCAATTCTTTCGCTTACTCCTAATTTGATCTTGAAATTTTTATTTTTCTCCTCTTTGCAAGCTGGACAAACCATTTTATTCTTAGCAACTTGATCTATATATTGATTTTTTGCCGTAGTAGGATCTTCGGTATAATAGATAACAAAATTTTCATTCTTGGTAAATTGATTAAAGATGGAAAATCCTGGTTTCTTTGCTTTCTTGAAAATTACTCTTCTACGACATTTATTACAGAACATATTATAGTATTTGCCTAGTTTAGGATTTAATCCTACATTTAATATAATTTTTCTATCGTCTTTTCTCGTCAAAGCTAACAATAATTCCTCAAAAGAGGGATTATCAATGTCGAACTTATTGAATTCTCGTCCCAAAGATCGAGGATTTTGAGAGTGAGCATCACTATTACTTAAGAATGACACATTTTTTAAAGATTCAAGCCTATCTGCTAAATTTGTGTTAGCGGACAATCCTAATTCTAAAAAATGGACATTTTTAGTTGCGTCTTGATAGCAATTCTTTAACGTTTCGAATTTACCTTGACGAAAAATAGCTTTAAAGGGTGTAAAGGCATGTGCAGGGCCAATTATTCCACCACAATCTGAAATTATATCAACTAATTCAGGTGGTGATAAATTAACTCTCGGTCTTCCACCCCACTCATTTAAAATATTTTTTGAGTGTGATTTTAATTTATTTTGGATTTCTTTAACTGAATTGAAATTAGGAATTAACACAACATGATGAATGCTTTCTATATCTTCTATTTCTGTCTGAAGGATAAAAAACACATCTTTATATGAAAAAGAACCATCTTTTTCGTTTTTCAAATTACTTTCCATGTATTTAAGCCATTCTGGTTGTAAAATATCCCCCGTACCAAGGATGTTTAGACCCTTCTTCTTACAGGTCTCCAACATCGTATCTAAATTTAATGATTTCGATACTGCAATTGAATGAGGACTATGTATGTGGAGATCAGCGTTAAAAATATCCATCAGTTATTAAAAACCTTAATTCAATAAAAAGATTTTAATAATGTGTTAATTAATTGATTTCAATTTATAATAAGCATTTTATCTTTTGTTTGATCAGTTAATAAAACTCGATAATACTCCAATTTATTTTTATAATTAACTTTTTCTAATTTTCCCTCAACCAAAACTGTCTCACCGTCCTTAGCATGCTCGCAAAAGCGTGCTCGAAAAGAATTTATCTCTAAAATATCTTTTAATTTAACTTTGTTTAAAACTGATTTTTTATCTAAAACTTTCAGAGGCTTAATTTTATAAGAGCAAGGAGTAAAAATTGAATCTTTTGAATCTAAAATTCTTGCTTTAAGTTTAATTCTTCCCAGATTTTTATATTGATAATCATAAAAATCTCCATTCCAATCTTCTGGACTTTTTATATATCTGATAAAATAATCATAATTCCTATATTTACCTTGATGGAGTTTTCTTTGCTCACTTTTCATAAAATCTTCAAATAAGATTTCAGATCCTCCAACTCTCCATGTATAATGAGATCCAAATTCTTTTAAATTATATTTTCTAAAATTATTCGATTCATCTAATAATAGATTTAAATTTTCTTGAAAGTTAAGACTGGTTTCTGTTCCATAGACTATTATATCAATATCAGAGTCATCTTTATCTAAACCAACCATACTAGAACCAGTAATTCCTATTGAATTCTTAGAAATCCCTCCTTTATTTAAAAATAATTCACATAAACTTTCAGAATATTTTTCCAAGTTGGAGAGGTTTTCTTTTTTTTCCAAATTCTTTAAGCACTCTCGGGGGGTATAAATTTTTTTAATATCTTGATTTTTTACCCCTTGTACCTCTAAATCAAGCTCTTCAGAATAAAAAAGGTACTTCGGATACTTAATTCTTAGTAGAGAATAGCGTTCCTCTAAATCATATACTTTTTTGAACTTGATACCTTTTTTTATCCTATCTCCTTCGGGATGAGGATAGAATCTTAAAAAACAAATCTTTCTGTCATTTGGATGAAATAATCCTTTAATATCAAAAAATAAATTATGATCCTTAGTTTCTATATAATCTCCTTCAATTCCCTTAATATTTTTCATAAAGTTCACAATATAATTGATTAGTATTTTGAAGGAGTCTTAGTTTTAATTTTATGTTTTGGAATAGTTTTAATCTTTCTTAATTCTTTTTCAAAATCTCGTTTTTCATTTAGAAATCTTTGTTTATCTTTTTCTAGCTTTTCTCTTTCACGTTTAATGATATTTTTTTTGTTGTCCAATGATGATTTTTCTTTTGCTATTTGTTTATATTCATTATTTAGTTTTCTAAGTTTTTCCTCTAAATCTGGGATTTTTTTAGTTAATGAGTAATAAGTATCTTCTGCTCGAGGAATTTTTCTTTCTAATTCTTTATACCTTGCTTCTTGCTGTCGCTTTCTATTTTCTAAATCTTTTACATCTCTTTCAACCTTATCCCTATAATTTTTTAAATCTGCTTTTTTCTTATCAATTTCGCGAGCTTTAAGATCTAAATTTTGCTTAGTATATCGTGTTTTTTCTCTTTCTTCTTTTAGTTTTCTCTTTGCATCAGAGATTCGATTTTTTTCATCAGTAATCTCCCTCTTTTTATTATTAATTTCCCTATTTAAAGTATCTTTTTCTTTAGTTAAATCCTTAACTTCATTCCTTAAATCCATTAATTGATTTTCTAAATCTTTAATAGTTCTGTCTAAAGCACTTTCTCTTCTTTCCATACCAGGCAGTTTAGTTTTAATTTCCTTTACACGATCTTCTGTTCTTGCTTTTTCTCTCTCTAAATTATTCTTTTCCTTTCCAATATCTTCACGTAGTATATCTAATTTAGCTTGGAATTTTTCTAATTGAGTATTTTTTTCATCTAGTTCTTCATTTTTTCTCCTAAATTTATCTCTCAATTGCCTTTCTTTGATAGCTAATTCATTTCTATTCTGTTCTAACTCATTTCTTGATCGTTTTAATTCATTTCGTAAGTGATCCCTTCGCTCAAGAAGATTTTTAACTTCGAGCTCAATATCTTTTCTTTTTTTTTCAAGATCTTTGATGTTATCATTATAATTTTCAATCTGATTAACAACTCTTTCCCATTCACTCTTTTCTTTATCTAAAGCAATTTTTTCTTTTTTTATTTTTTTTAACAATTTCTTATCTGAAATCGAATCTAATTCTTCATCAGGTGTTTTTTCTCGAATTTGATACTTAGGAATAGGTTTATCATTCATAGACGTTCATTTATCATCTTATTTTACTAATAAATTCATATGAATTTTAACTCTAAAGTGTTTGTAATTTAAAACTCTAATATTTAATTTCATTTATTTGTTAATTCAACTTATATAGTTTAATTTACATTATTCTCATGTAGTTATTATAAAAAAGATCATAGAAATTACATATAGAATTTAAATATCCAATTCAATGGTGTATATTTAATGGGATTTGATAATGAATTTGATGAAGAATTAGAACTTGATGAAGATCTGGATGAAGAAATGGAACAAATCCCAGGGAAAGAAATAAATTCAAAAACTCCTGCTGCGAAGGCTGTTCCTGAGGGGAAAAAGATTTCAGTGTATTTCATGTCAACTATTGGTCCTGGTGAAAAGAAACAAAAATTACTCATAAATTCTGGAAATATTGTTGGAGATATTAAAGAAACAGTAGCAAATTTATTTGGTTTAGATCCAGATGAATTTTATTTAAGTTCTGGGGGTGTAACAATGGATGAACAGAACCCTTTAAAAGATTATTATGTAGATGACGGAGATGATATACTTTTAATTCCAGCAAGTATTGCTGGTTAAATCATTTAGAAAAAATTTTGCTTTTTAATATACGATACTCTTTTTTTTTAATTATTTTTTTTTCTGGAGGGAATCAGAGCAATTTCATCATCGTCATCAATATCATAATCTTGAATTTGTGATTTTTCATGTAATATAATGCCTCCAGATGATAACAGAAAATCCTCTAGATCATAATCAAATAATAAACCAATACGTTTTTTAACAGAAACTATTGTTTCTGAAGTATCAATTATAATAATTTTAGTTTTTTCACCAGCTTCGGTCAAAGACCTGATATAAACACGGATCTGATCCTTTAGGTTAACTGTATTCTTTGGGGGTATATAAAATATATCCTCATCAGTTTTATCTCTGTTCTTAAGCATGTTGTCGATTAATACTTTTCGCTCATCTTCATCAAAATAGAGCATTTCTCTAATAAATAGTATTTTATCAAGCTTTGACAATCCAAGATCGTTTATTTTTCCTAATTCTTCCTTACTAAAAACTGAAAAAATGTATTTATTGATTATTAGTATATCCTCATAAGATTTATTTGAATCAAGATATTCTTCTATTGAAGGCAAAACCTCAAGATAATCATCAATAATTTTCTCGTCTATAATATGGATAGACTTAGGTTTCGGTGAATATTTCTTATCTCTTATTTTATCATGTTGATAACCTTTAGATTGGATAACTGTGTAGATTGTACTAGTTGAGAGAACTGTAACACTCCCAATTGTTAGTATAAGAAATAACGGGGTATTATTTATACCAAATAGGAAATAACTTATGTAAATTAAAACAAAAATAGCGTAGAGAGTAATAACGCTTAATGTTCTATATTTTTTCCTCATAATTTTTTAGTTAAATTTTTTTTCTAATTTTCTAATTTTTTTTCTAATTTAAAAATACCATTGGTATAGAACAGACTTTTTTATTTTAACAAATTCATCCACCTTGAATTGATTTCCTAACCTTATTATACTTTTTAATATCTAATTTGAATAATATTCTATTTTTGTCTTTCTCAGTTTCTACTAATTTCAGATTTTCTAGAATGGTGATGTACTTTTTTATAGTAGTGTGATTCTTTTTCATACCATTTGCTATTTCAGTGATTTTTAATGGCCGACCTTCTCTACTCAGAAATTCTATTAATTTTAGAACTATGTCTTTATTCAAATAATAGTAAAACTTATCAAGCTTTGGATTTGAATCAAATTGAAAGAAAATCCGATGGTTATTGAGTTTTTTTGATCTGACAAATTCAAATTTTTCTAAACAAGATAGGTGCCATAATGCTTGATTGCTTCCGATCTTTAAATTTCTCATCATCTCATTAATATTAGAGGGATTTTTTTTTATGAAATTGTAGATCTCATTCCTTTTTGGATTTTCAATGATATTATTCTTCATTAATCTCGTTCCAGGAATAATCGTTTTTTTTCTTATTAATGATTTTATAATTAACTCAATTTTATTTCGGTTGATTTCGGGATTTAATCTGACACGGTTACTTATAAATTCTACAATATCATTAATCGAAAAGAATGTCTTTTTCGTCAAATATTCTTTTACTAATCTAAGAACAATAGATTCTAAATTATCCAAGGAACTCATAAGCCACTATTGGTTTTTCGTTTCATTATCTTGTAATTATAGTATAAAACTCTCTCTACAACAATATTTTAAATATAATATATATTAATAGGCATCCATTCAATTTATAATCTAATTTCTTTCGCCTTCCACTATATTCTTTTGCATTTTTAAAAATTGCTTGAAAAACTTCAAAATCATGCCAAAGGATTTTATAATATCATTTTAATCCGATTTTATTAAGTTAAAAAAAATAAAAAATAAAAAAATAAAAAAAATTGGAAGTGATATATATGAGTTTTGAAGAAGAATTTGATGAGGATTTAGTTGGGGGAGAACCTATGAAATCTAAAACACCCATGACTAAAATCCCTTCAACAGGAAAGAAATTAACTCTCTATTTCATGTCAACCATTGGTCCTGGTGAAAAGAAGGAAAAATTAACTGTGAATGACGGAAATTGCGTTGATGACATTAAGCAAACATTAGGAAATTTATATGGACTTGATCCTAATGACTTTCATTTATCATCTGGTGGAGTAACAATGGATGAAAATAGCTCATTAAAAGAATATCATGTAAATGATGGAGATGATATTCTTTTGATTCCTGCTAGTACTGCTGGGTAAACTTAAATAATATTCTTTATAAATTATAATATAAGGGTGTTTAACCCTTCAACTTTTTTTATTTTTTTTATTAAATTTAATGGTGATAATATTGGATAAGGGTTCAGAATTTTTCGGAAAAGAATTATCAGTGGAAGAGAGAAATTTGTATGATCGCCAGTTTCGTCTTGAGGGTTGGTCTCAGAAATTGGTAAAAAACTCGAGAGTGTTAATAGCTGGTGTTGGTGGTTTAGGTTGTGAAATTGCTAAGAACTTAACTATGCTTGGAGTTGGTTGTTTAGATCTCGTCGATTTAGATATTATTGAACACTCTAATTTGAATCGCCAAATTCTTTTCACTGGAGCAAAGTTCGGAGAGCCTAAGGTAGTTGTTGCAGCTAGAAAACTAAGGGAAATTAATCCTAATATCATTGTCAAGGGATATCATACATCATTAGAACGATTGAATCCTGCAATCTATCAAGCTGCTGATGTTGTTATAGGTGGTCTTGATTCGATGAATGCACGTTTAAACTTAAATGCTCAATGTATAAGATTTAAAAAGCCTTTAGTGGATGGAGGTGTCTCTGGTTATCATGGTCATATATATACAATATTTCCTTATCAAAATGCTTGTTATGAATGCAATCCAATGCCTGTAGGAGAAACTGATGAGATGGCAGCTTGTACAGTTGTAGGAGTTCCCCGAAAAAGAATCCATTGCGTTTTTAAAGGAGATATGGCATTTAAAGAAAAATTTGACAGAGATCCAAATCCAAAGAATATAAATGATATTAAATTCATTCAAAAAGTTGCAAATGAATTAGTTAATAAACATAATTTCTTACCTGAATATACAGAAGATGATATTGTAATAATTATTGATAGACATGATCCTGGAATAATAACCATAAATGCGGTTATTTCTGCATTACAATCACATGAAGCAGTAAAAATTCTTCATTGGAGAAAAGGACATAAAGGATTAGGTGAGCCTGTTCAAAGTTATATAATCTTTAATGCAATGACCATGAAATTTTATCATATTGAAAAACAAAGAAATCCAGAATGTTCTCAATGTGGTAAACATGTTCGAAGAGTCTCTATAAAATTGAGATCTCAATCACCCTGTGGAAGATTAATTGAGATATTGAAAAATAATGGTTTTGAACTGGATAAAAATTCTGAGCCAATCCTTACTTTATTAGATTTCAATGATATAAAGATTGTAGATTTAGAACTGACCCCTGATGAAAATGGTTTGAGAAATTATGAATTAATTACAGCTGCAGGGTTTAAAGATGGAGAAATTTTTGTAACCTTAAAATTGAGATAAAAATTTAACCAAAAAATATTTTATATAAAATTTAACAAAAAAAACATTAAAAAAAAATATAATAATAAAGAATTAGAAGAAATAATAAAAAGGTATGAAAAAATGAGTATAAGAAGTAGTCGTATTTCCCAAGATTTTGCAGGATTAAAAAAAATGCTTAAAGAAGGAGCCATTGTTCAACTAAAACCATTTAATCCTAAAAGAAAGAGTATTGACCATTTAGCTCTAGCTATTAAAGGACCTAAAGGTACTGCATATGGTGGTGGTGTCTTTAAATTGGAAATGAAATTTCCTACTCAGTATCCTAATCAACCTCCTTTTGTAAGAATGCATACTCCAATATGGCATCCAAATTTTTGGCCAAAACCTACTGAATATAAAGGACAGAGGAATATTTGTCTAGCTTTAGTAGATCCCTCTTTTATTGGTAAAAAAGGTGGATGGAGTCCATCAAAAAAAGCAGTAACAGTTGTTCAAGCAATAATTGCTATGTTAAACACCCGTGGTAAATATGTAAATCCAACGGATGTTTTTAATAAAAAAGCAGCAATAGAAATGATGAAAAATCCTAAGTTTTTCGAGAAAAAAGTTAAAAACCTAGTAAAAAAGTATGCAAATAAGAAGTGGTGATTTTCCTAATGGAAGAAAAACAATTATCTAATAATTCAATAAAAGATCAAATTAAGAGGAAAATTAAGGAAAAAATAAAAAAAGAATTATTAGATGAAATATGTGAAGAGCTTAAATTAGAAGAAGAAGAATTAACAGAAGAAATCACTTCTATGCTTACACAGAAATCAAATACTAAACCAATTATAAAACATTCAAAAGAACCTACTGCTAAAATAGTAGAGAAAAAAAATGTTGAAACTCAAATTGAACTGGAAATCCAAAAAGAAATCTATATTTCAATAAAAGCAATCCTAAAAATAGCAAGTCATGCGCTTAAATATGCTAATAATAAGATTCCAAAAGTAAATTGGGTGGAAGTTATAGGGCTTCTTGGAGGAAAATTAGATAAAAATGATATACTACATATCGAAGATGCTTACCCAATGGGGCATGGAACCGCCGTTTATGCGGAGATTAAAGATTATAAGAATTATGTGAGGGCTTATAGAGATATTAAAAAACAGAAATTATTCTTGTGTGGATGGTATCATTCACATCCAACTTTTGGCTGTTTCATGTCTAGTGAAGATATAGGCACTCAAGAAAGATATCAAAAACTCTGGGATAAAGCCGTTGCACTTGTTATTGATCCTTACCTTATTGATGGAACTTCAGCGGGTTTTGAAATTTATCGAGCAAATCTTAAGACAAAAACTTGGTATCCATTATTATATGGAATTAAAGGGTCGTTAGACATACGAATGTTACCAGATATCTTAGCATTTATGAATCCTATTATTCAGGGGAAACCAGTTTATTTAGAATATGACGAAGATTAAATTTTGATATAGAAGGGGGTTATTAAGCCGTGGTGAAAACTAAATCAATAGCTCTAATATTAATTGCATTTTCAATTATCGGCATAATACATGGTGCTATTCTAAATTCTGTTAATGTATTTATAAGTTGGTTGTTAATTGGAATCTGGCTAATATTTTCATTTAAGGTTTTAAAAAATATTAAGCAATATCGCGAATATAATTCACCTCATAATACTGCATTTTTTACAATTGCTCCTGTTTTTATTGGAATTTTTTATTCAATCTGGGGAAATTTTACAGGTTTATTGGGAGAAAATCTTCTAGAAGATACAGATTTGTATTTAAGCTGGTGGGGCATTCTATTTGGATTTCCCTATATATTATATGGTTCAATTTCTCTACATCGTTGTTTCAAAAAATATAATGTAATTTATTTTGGAACGAAATCTGTAAATGCACGTAAATTTGGATATATTTTAGGTATCTCAATTCTGTTTTTTATAATTATTTATTGGATAAGCTTTTATTCACTAATCGACTTCTATGAACTCCATTTAATACCTCTTCATTTTTTAATAGATCTCAATCTTTTAGCATTGCTTATCAGTACTATATTAATAATTATTATCCCCGGGTTATTTGGGACTCAATCACAATTACCCCAATTAACAAGAGATTACATAACACAACGTACAAATAGATTAAACCAATTATCATCACCTAGAAGAAATACAAGACCTAGAAGATATAGAGAAAGTGTTCGTACAACAACAAGATCATCTCCAACACCATCAACCAGAACTGTAACTAATAGATCAAGTTCAGTTAGTCATTCATCGAGATCAACACCAACAGCACACAGGCGATCTACAACTTCAAGGTCCAAAAAATCTACTCGATCTGTAAGTAGAGGGCCAGCAGGAACACAAGTAAGAAGCAAACAAAGCACCAGAAAAATAAGTAATTTTAATTTATATAAACCAAAAGCAGCACGTTTAACAACAGAGGATTTTAAATGTATTTTTTGTTTTAAATTACCGAAAATCCCGGACGACAAAGGAAGAGGAATAATATTGTGTCCTAATTGTCGGTATCCTGCTCATGCAGATGAATTTAAGGATTGGTTGCGAAGCTCAAATCTCTGTTCTCGATGTAATGCTCCAATTCCAGTAAACTATAGAAAGAATCCGAAAATATTAACAGTAAAAAACTACATAATCGTCTTAAAACACTTTGTGAATAATAAGAAATAGGATCCCCTTGAAAATTCTAAGTAGTTTGATTTTTTATTTTTAATCTTTCCTTTAAATCCCCAATCGTAGTTTTCAATTCAGCATACACATTATGGACATGTATACTTTCGAAAGATTCAATTTTAAAGTTAATTTCGAAATTATCTTCTATGTTTGGAAAGTCTCTCAAAATGAAATTTTTTGCCATTTCCCTGATAACATCTTCTGAGAATAAAGGTTTTAAATGAGCACTTCTTATTAATTCGGCTTCTTCAGGTCTTTTTAATACAGATTGTATCTTGCCACTCATAGATTCTTCAATTACATCAATGATATCTAAAACATCAATCTTTTGACCAGTTAAGTCTTTTATTTGAACAATAATAGTACCAATGGATCTTTGATTATGTGAGGAAAAGGGTAGTATATTTATTAATTTCTTAAGATCTTCATCATTGATTTTTATATCTTTTCTAGTTTTAATAATTTCTGTGGCGTATTCTTGAGACATTTCTTTTGCACAGGGACATACTGTCATCCCCACAGCACTTGCTCCAATGAAGTAGAGATATTCAATTTCATCAGACGATTTCCTGTTAGCATTGACGTAGGAACTAATACTGTAAGATTTTTGGATGTTCCTAGTGTTATTTTCTCTTACTTGTACGATAATCTTTCCCTCTAATTTTACTTCTGCTTTTGAAGTGTAAGGATGTTGTTCTAGTAACCTTTTAACAATTCTATCACCTACCAATTCAATTGTAGGGGTTGGTTTATATATTACTTCATTTATAACTTCCTCTATGGTTTCAGTAGTTCGTGACATATGGATACCGCGCTGTTGGGCAGGAAGATCGATTAATGCTGAAATCTTAGGATAAAAAGAGTAATTTTTGTTCTCTTGTACAATTTCAACTTTTTTCTCCATTTCAACTATTCCAACTTTATCTATAGCAATATCTATTGCTGAACCAGAATCCTGTAAATCCATTTTAAATTTATGAATTTTAAAACACCAGTTTTATATATTTATTTTTATTTTCTCTATTCTTAAAAAAGATTAGATATATTTTATATTATATCTTTCAAATAATTTGATTTTCTCAAGTATATGCCCAATAAAAGAGTTTTCAGCAAATTTGCACTAATCGGAGAGGATTTAGTGCTTAAGAGAGATGTTTTTATAGAAATAGATGAAAATGGAATTATTTTGGAAATTAATCATAAAAATCCAGAAACATCTATCGAAATTGCGGAAAACACACAAAATCATTTATTATTGCCGGGTTTAATTAATTCTCATACCCATATTGGAGATAATTTTGCGAAAGAATTAGGATTTAATAAAGACTTAACTGAAGTTGTAGCACCACCGTTTGGTCTCAAACATAAATTGCTTAGGCAAACTTCTGAAGAGATCATAATTAAAGGTATTAAAAATGCAACCTTAGAAATGCTTTCAAATGGAATAACTTGTTTTATTGATTTCAGGGAAGGGGGTGTTGATGGTGTAAAACTTTTAAAAAAAACTATAGAACAATTTCCAATAAAATGTTTGATTTTCGGTCGATTTATGGATGAAAGTGAAATAGATTTAATTTTTGAATTAGCGGATGGTCTTGGATTGGCTAGTTATGACAAAATTTCTGCTAACAATAAGAAATTCGTTTCTAAATCAAAACAAAATACTAAAAAACTAATTTCTTGCCATTGCGCTGAAAGAAATCGCAATTTAAGGTTAATAAGTGATATGTTTAACGATAATTTAGTTGATATAATCGTTCATGGAACAAAATTTATTAAGGAGGATTTAGAAAGAATTCAAAAAGAAAAGATATCATTTGTTTTATGTCCTCGGTGTAATGGATATTTTGGAGTGGGATTTCCACCTATTACAGAAATTTTAAGATTAAAAATCCCTATATCTTTAGGAACAGATAATTTAATGGCTAATAATTCTGATTTATTTGAAGAAATGCGTTATTTATATCGAATTTCAAGGGTTTTAGGGAGTTATGATAAAACAATACAATTAACCTCTAAAGAATTATTAAAAATGGTGACAATTAATGCAGCTAAAAACTTTCATTTGGAAACTAAACATGGTGCTATATCAGTAGGAAGATATGCAGATTTCTTCGTGATAAACTTAAATGATTCAAACCTTTACGTAAATGAGCTAGATGAAAGCAATATCCTTGATATAATTGTTCAAAGAACAAGATCAGAAAATATTATAAAAACCTATATAAAAGGAGAAGTGGTATTTGAGAGAAACTGAAAAACCATATATTATATTAAGCTCAGCGATGACGATCGATGGAAAAATTGCTTCTAAAACGGGAGATCCGGAGTTATCTGATGAAGCTGATTGGAAAGAAGTTCATAAATTAAGAACACAGGTTGATGCTATAATGGTTGGGAAAGGTACAATTTTAAAAGATAATCCAAAATTGCATATTAAATTTTATGACCATACTGGCTACTATAGAATTGTTGTAGATAGCAACCTTACCATCCCAATTGAATCCAATGTCATTTCTTTTCAACCAGAGGTTTATCCTACAATAATTTGCACAACTGAAAACGTATCTCTCAATGAGATAAAAAAGTATGAAGAGAAAAAAGTTAAAGTTATCAAAGCGGGAACGAGAGAACGTGTGGATTTAAAAAAACTCATGCCACATTTAAAGGATTGTGGAATAAATTCTATTTTACTAGAAGGTGGAGGAAATTTGAATTGGAGTTTTATAGAAGAAGATTTAATTGATGAAATAAGACTTACTGTAGCACCTTGGATTGTAGGTGGGAAAGAAGCAATTAGTTTAGTGGAGGGAATAGGTTTTGATAAAATGATTGATGCATTAAGATTTGATTTAATCGAAATAAATAACAGGAATAATTATGTAATTTTAAGATATCGTAGGAAGCAATGATGAATGAAGAAAAAATTGAACTGCTAAAAAGTCTTTCCATTAAAAGATTAAGAGAGAAAGTCAAAGATATAAAATCCGCAGTACCTAAAGAAAAAAGATTTGTGATTACTTATTCAAAAAATTTTACACTCTCATTATCAAATTATTGTCAAAATTTCTGTAGTTATTGTTTTTATAACCATAAAATCCCTAAAATAGATGGAGAACGAAATATCATATTACTTGGAAACGAGCAAATGCGAACTATAATTCAGAGAGGAATTAGTTTCAATTGTAAAGAGGCTTTAATATTATCTGGAGAAAAACCAGATAGTTTTAAGGAAGTGAAGGATGAACTAAAAAAAAGAGATTGTAGTGATTTTATTGAATTTGTAAAGGACATATCTGCATATTTATTAGATTTTAATCTATTACCTCACACTAATTTAGGAATACTTACTTTTGATGAATTGAAACTATTAAAAGATTATAACGCTAGTATGGGTTTGATGCTTGAGAGTACTAGTATGAAACTATTCGAGAAAGGTGAGGTACATGAACAATCACCAGGAAAAATCCCTTCTAAACGGATTGAGCATATAAATAATGCAGGAAAATTAAGAATACCCTTTACCACAGGATTATTATTAGGGATTGGGGAATCTTTCGATGATAGAATAAGAGATTTGTTATTAATTAAAAGCATTTACGAAACCTATGGTCATATACAAGAGGTAATAATCCAAAACTTTGTAGAAAAACCAGGAATTTTGTATAAACCAAAAATAGCAATTAAAATTGAAGATATTTTAAGAATTGTAGGGATTGCGAAAATTATTTTTGAAAATGAAATTTCCATCCAAGTTCCACCTAATCTAATATCTGGATATGAAAAAGAATTAATTGAAATGGGAATAAATGATTTTGGCGGAATATCTCCAATTACTTTAGATTATATTAACCCAGAAAATAAGTGGCCTCAAATTGATGAATTAAAAAAAATCTGTGGATCTAAAGGTTATATACTTAAAGAGAGGCTCCCAATCTATGATAAGTTTATTAATAAAAACGATTTTTGCCCAAAAAGTATTAAAAAAACTATAGATAATATAAATTATTAATGTTAGCTTCTCAGATGTTCAGTCAAATAAAAACAGATATAAAGGAAATCTTAGAAAAAGCGTTGAAAAATGAGGAAATTTCCTCTAATGAAGCGTTAAAATTATTAAAAGTTAGTGGAAAAGAATTTTTTGCATTACAGTATGTAGCAAATAAAATTTGTTTTGAAAAGAAAGAAGATATCGTATCTTTTGTGATTAATCGAAATATAAATTTTACAAATATATGTTTTCATGGATGTAAATTTTGCTCATTTAGTTTACCAGCTAATCACAAAGATGCATTTTTACTATCTTTAGATGAAATTAGAGATAGGGTATTTGAAGCGAAAAATTCAAATTGCTCAGAAGTGTGTATTCAAGGTGGAATAAATCCTGAATTAACATTTGATTTCTATTTAGATATTCTCAAAGTGGTTAAAAATGTTGATAGAAATATGCATACTCATGCGTTTTCTCCACAAGAAATCTACTTCATGTCGAAATTATATGGAAGTTCAATAGAAAATACCTTAAAAGAGCTAAAAAAAGCAGGATTAGATTCAATTCCAGGAACGGCAGCAGAGATTTTAGTTGATGAAATTAGGAAAATTGTATGCCCTGATAAAGTCTCCACTCAGCAATGGATTGATATTATCACTATGGCACATAACCTTGAGATCCCAACAACCGCAACTATAATGTATGGACACATTGAATCTTTGGAGGATAGAATTAAACATTTAGAAGTTTTGAAAGGTATTCAGAAGGAGACTAATGGATTTACAGAGTTCGTACCTTTATCATTTGTAAAAGAAAATCCCATTTTATCTAGATTAGAAGATCATCCCTTAAAACCAAGTTATGGGATAGCAGATTTAAAATTATTTTGTTTGTCTCGAATATTTCTAAATAATTACATTGATAATTTACAATGTTCATGGGTAAAGCTTGGACCTCGACTTGCTCAAGTCTCTTTAAATTATGGTGTAAACGATTTTTCGGGAACTTTAATGGAAGAAAACATTTCCAGAAGTGCTGGAGCGGAATTTGGTCAGTATTTAGCTCCAGAAGAAATTATCAAAATAATTAAAGCAGCTGGCAAGAAACCAGCTCAGAGAGATACTTTATATAAAATATTGAAATATTATTAATTATTAGTGAGTTTGTAAATATTCTAAAATATAGCGTTGTGTTATCAGATCCGAATTAACCATACCTAAAACTTTTCCTTGTTCCACTACAGGCATCGCAGAAATTTGATATTGCTCTAGTTCTCGAACAATATCTAGGATAGAAAATTCTGGAGATGCCGTAATGACATCCTTAGTCATTACTTTTTCAAGTTCGACGTCACAACTATTAGAAGCTACGGCAGAAGTTACATCCCAATCTGTTACTACTCCTACAAGCTTATTTTGAGAAAGTACAGCGATTATTCCACTATTTTTTTCAATCATTAGGGCAGCAGCTTCTTGGATCCTACTATTTACATCAACAGTTGGTATTGAAATCATAATATCTTTTGCTGTACGTTCACTTTCCTTAGCAGTTAAACGTTGAAGACTAATGCGTTCGGCTGCTGTTGAAGGGAGCATATCTGGATTCGCTGCTAGTAAATCAACCAATTCAATCATATTGTGATGAATAACATCTTCTCTATATTCCTCTCCAGCTTTTAAGCGCCGTTTTGACAGCTCAGAAAAATCTTTTGCGTGATCTTTCAACCATTTTTCTACAGCTTTACTATTACCTAACATTTCTTCAGGTATTTGTAAATAATCCTGTGATTTAATAATATGTTCTTGAGCAGCAAAGATTACGCCACCAGAATTAACTAAGTAATCATTTGCGATCATTACACCTTTCTCTCTATATACAATTTGTTCCATTCGAGTTCGTGCAGCCTTTCTGTTTGGATCTGGGCTGTATGTGTTAGCTCCTTCTACAATTAACGCCCAGTCACCCATACGGTCAACTGTTATTGAGGGGGATTCAGATAGGCGTACGCCTAAATAATTAAAAACAGGTGCGGCAGGCATTAAACAAAAAGCATTCTCAAGGAGTAAATTATTTCTATTCGTGGAAAATTTGGTAGGGTGTTTGTAACCTTCTGATATTATTTTTTCTTGAAAATAATTATTAGTTACTAGGCGTTTTTCTTCCCATAATTTGAAAAGATCATTAATCGGCAAACCAGATTCATTAAATAAGTAACCTTCTAAATCGCTTATGCCTATTACATTAGCTTCAGGAATTCTTTCTTTCATTATACGTGCAGCATGTGCTCCAACAGCACCAAAACCCTGAATTAGAACTTTAAGATCATTTGTTTCTGGAATTTCTAAATTAGCAAATTGAGAGAGTACTCTTAATCTAGGCATGATTTCCAATAATGTTTGTAATGCAATAACCACCCCTCCAGCAGCAGCACCGAGTTCATCAATTCGATTACCCCCCATGTCAGCAGGTTTCGATAGAACGCAATCTATACCATTTTCTGTTGCAATAGTCTTCATATCAGCATCATTAGTGCCAACATCTGGTCCGGGCAAAAAAATGTCGATATATCGGTGTATTAATTTAGCAAAACCACGAATAATTTCATTCCGATGTTCTATAGTGATATCTCTCTCAGCAACGATCCCAGACTTCCCTCCACCGTAGGGAAGATTAGCTGCTGCATTTTTTAATGTCATACCTCTAGCTAAATTATGAATATCTGACGGTGTTATATTAGGTAGCATCCTAATTCCCCCCATACTCGGTTGCCCCATACTTAGATTGTCGACTACAAGATAACCCCCCATTTCTATTGGTGATTTTTCATCCCAAATGCATGAAACGAGGTAAGGTCCTAATTTATCAACAATAATTCCAAGTCTGGATAAAAGATGTTCGTCTACATTACTAAATTCTAAATAACACTTTCCATTATCTTTTTTAAGATGGGTTTTAAGAGTAGCTTCTGGTAACCGTTCTTTAAGTAACTTTTCCATTTTTTTTGGAATCATGATTTTCTTCCTTTTAACTTAGTTTTATTGCTAAGACAATAGGATTATTCAACTTAGCATTTTTTTTAAAGATTTCATTATTAAATATACTTTCACTTTTGATAAATTCATTTAGTAATTTTTATTAAAATCAAATCATTTTACCAATATAAAAATAATATTGGTGTTAATTATTACAGTTAGCATAATCGCTGCAGTTAAAGTAAAAGAAGGCAAAATGTCAGAAGCCATGGAAGTCTTAAAAGAAATAGTACCTAAAATTAGGGAATCTGAACCAGGTTTATTAGCATACATTCCACATACAGTACAACAAGATCCAAATGCTATTATTTTTTATGAAAAATATGCTGATGGAGATGCTGTGAAGCAACATATGGCAAATTTAGCCAAGAACATGGAGAAGTTTTCTCCACTCTTAGAACCTGGAATGGATCTAAAAAATTGTTCTGAAATAGTATAAAAATTTCTTTTTTTTTTATTTATTCATCTTGAATATACGGTTTTCCTAACCACAAGCATATTTCTGCTTTTTTTAGTTCTCGTCCAAGATAATTTAGATGATATAAATCTTTAGTTAAATTATAGTTGATAACTTCTTTACTAATAGTCTCAGCGTTGTCTCCAATAAAAGTCTGTAGTAAAGTCTCATCATTTGAGTAAAAAAGAACATATATCTTTTTAGCATATTGATTTGAGTAAATTCTAAAGTAGCCTTTCTTATCTGGAGTGTATTCGACTATTGGTTGTTCTATTAAGACTGATCTGTTCTGGTTGATTATAGGTATTTCTTGGCTAGTTTTTCCTTTAGCTTTAAAAACAGATAATCCTTGATTAATTGGAGGTGTTTGTTTGAATTTTGCAATATAATTTAATTTTATACTTTCTTTCAGTTCCCTTACTCCCCCAAATAATTTTGTGCTATGCTCAACTGTAAAAAGAATTCCCATATCTAATTCAATTGCTATACTCGCTAAAAGACCATTAATTCCTACGGAATCAATATCCATAAGCTCCACTACATTTGAGATGCCAAAAAATAGTGGAATTTCAAGATTTCTACGTTTTTCTCCCATTATTTTTTTCTTATAAAGGAAATAAGCTTCAAGAGAATTACAGATTCCTGGACTAATAGGAGTTTCTAATAAGGGATCAGCTATTAGCTTCTTAAATCCATTAGCTTGCATTTCTATTATTAATTTAAACAAATTTTTTACACGAATTTCAGGTTCTTTAGGAAAATATGCTTGTTTCATATTAGTAGGGAGAATAACGATAGGAATATTCTTAGGGAGATTCAAGAATTCTTTGTAATTACCCAAATCTAGACTTAGAATAAGATCAATATCTTGATCTATTGCTGCATTGATTTCTTTACTATCCATAGAATCAATACTTATTAAAACATCAAATTTAGACCTGATTAAGTCGATTATTTCCTTAATTCTTTCTGGATTAGGTTTATTAGATATACATCCAATGTCTATAATGTCTGCCCCTGAAGCTATATAATGCTTTACTTTTTTGAGAATATTATCATTGTCTTTAATTGTACAATTTACTATTTCAGCTATTATTGGAGGTGGTAAATACCTACCTATTATTAGATTGGATTTTTCCTTATTGATATAAAATGTATGATTCCCTAGCTCTTCCTTTGCAATTATTAGTTGTTTTTTTACAAAATCATGGTATTCACTTTCTCCAGAAACCTCTAGTAATCTATTTGCTGGAAGGTTGGTTGACAACTCAATTTTATCTAGATTTTTTAAGATAACTGGTAAATCAGAAGCAAATTCAGGTCCTTTTCTAATTTTAATAAAAAAAATTTCTTCCAATTTAGATGAATCCCATTGGACAAAACCAGGTAATAAGACCAAATCATAGTTAAAAATTTGTGTCTTTTCTAAAATTGATGATGTTTCTTGCTCTGTCAGAAACGCCGAAATTGATGTAGGTGCTTTAATTATGTTTATTCTATGTTCTTTTACAGAAATAACTATCTTTTCTATTATGTTATAGCTATTTTGCCCAGTGATTATTAAAATTTTAATCTAAATCACGTATCCACTTTTCTTTTTCAAATGGAATATAAATATCATCTAATATTGAGCCAGAAGCTTGTTTAATTTTTAAGTTGTTAATTATTGGCTCAAGATCACCACCAAGAATCCCGTTTGCAATGAAAGCAGCACCTTGAGCAGCACGTTTTGCTATTTGACTATATGATTTCATTATTTTCACAGGTGCAACGTCTCTCAAACCGTGGATCATTTTGTCCTTTAAAAATGATAAATTTGAACCTCTACCAGCCAATAAAACTTCTGTTATTTTGTTTTTTTGTGAAAAAGATGAAGAAATGCCAAAAACAGCTTTTTTTACACTTGACATATAAGCTTTAAGGGCAGTTTTAGTTTGTTCATCCTTCTCAGCTAATAATGTAATTTCTTTTAAACTTAAATCAGAATAACCTGAAATGAAGGCAACCCCACCTTTATAAATATTATCTTTATGAATATTTTTTATTAGATAAGCTAATTCTCCATCAAGAGATCCACAAGCTCTAAAACCCATTATATTGGATCCACCAATACCATCAATTATTTGCCCGTTTTCAATTGCTAAAACAGCGGTAAATCCATAACCGATTTCAACCATAATAAAATTTGTACTTTCAGGAGGAATACTTAACCGTTCCATTTGATCTTTAATCCCTGTTACTGCTGTACATAATTTATCAGCTGTACCCATATCAATTTTATTAATTTTGCGATATCTAGGAACAGTAGGGAGATGTTTGACTCCAGGAACAATAACTCCATGTATATTTTGGGCTTTGATCAATCGTAAAACTTCTCCAAGACCAATAAGTTTGTTTTTTGCTTTCTGGTTAAATTTTAATAATGTAAAAAAGATATCTTGTTCAGTTATTTCATTTACATCTTTTAAAGGGAGGCCAAACCCACTTGGAGCAACCATCATATCAAGATTTTTGACAGAATCAATGATAGTAATTACTTTTTGAGGATCATTTATTAATTCTTTAGTGGGTAAAGATGTGTCTAGGATTATTTTATTTTCCTCCAAGCCGAAGAAATCCCAACTCTTCGACCCTGGATCTATTCCAAGACAAGTCAGTTTTTTTTCAGGCAAATTCAGACAAGTTTTTTAATGTGTGATAAGAAATTAATATTTCTTCTTATATCCAATTTTTTTTATATTTCTATATATCGAAAGTTTATTATTTTTAGTTTACAATTAACAATATCTGTTTTTAGAAATTAAGTTAAAAATATAAAAACTGTGGAATTTTTAATACCTTAATATATAGTTTAAATTTCTTGTAAAAGGGGTGGATAGAGATTTTTGTAAAAGTTTATGTTTGTAAAATATGTGGAGAAGCGTATATTGGCGAGGAAGCACCAAGTCGTTGTCCATTTTGCGGAGCTTTCGAAAAATATTTCGTAGAATCAACAGAATATGATGATACAGGTGCTTGGGATGTTGAATTAAATAAAAAAGATAAAGCGAATGCTGAAAAAGCTTTAGAAGTGGAAGTTTCTAATAATATTTTTTATAAATGTGCGAGTAAGAAGACTCCTGAATTAGATGGTCAAAAAATATTCAAAATTCTTGCTAAAGTAGAAGCTGAACATGCTTCAGTTTGGAAGAAAATTTTAAAACGGGAAAATGTTAAATATCCAAAGTACGACAAATGTGCTTCTGAATATAAACCAAACCTAGAAGAATCCCATAGCAGAGAGGATAGAGCTATAAAATTTTACGGTCAGGCAGCAGCAGAGGCTAAAAATGAACGAGTAAAAGAAATATTCCAAGCTTTTGTAGAAGTAGAGACCGATCATTTACATCTTTCTGAAGCAAGACTTAAGTAAAATTAGAATTTAGTTAGATTAAATATTAAAATATATTTTCAAGTTGAAATATCAATTTGTGATCTTTTAAATGACTAACATAAATAGAAATCAAGATAATCGAAAAGAAGAGCCTAAATTTCCTATTGCTGAACCTCATGATCTTTCTCCTCGTTCTAAATGGCTTAGAAATTATTACTTTAAGGGATTAAAACGAGGTTGGAATAACCAATATATGCCATTTACAACAGGAACAGATTGGGATATTGTTTTTCATGAGGGAGATTTTTATGTGTCTCCTGATGTATATAGTTATATCCAAATTTTGGGAAAAAATGATAAAGGTGTATTTGCTTCATCTTTTAGATCAATGGCTATACCAATAGAATTACCAGATGATTTTTGGGAATTGTCATTACCCGAACGAAGAGTAATATTTTTCGAAAAAGTTATGCTTGACTATATTCCTCAGGAAATTATTTCTGAAAATGATTTAATTGCAGGTGGGAGATTTAATACACAATTAAGCAAATGTTTTAATGAAGAAGAAGCGAAAGAATATTGGAAAAAAAATATAAAAAATCGAGAAGCTGTTTTTAAATATCATAAATCTGGTTTCGGAAATCTAGGAGCAACATCAGGTCATATTATACCTGATTATGAAACTGTAGTTAAAGAAGGATTTAAATATATTTATGAAAAAGCTAGAAAGACATACGATAACCTTAGCGAAGAGGAAAAAAGGGGTTCAAAAGGAGAAGAACTTAGGGCAATGATGATCTCAGCAGAAATTCCAAGGAAATTAGCAAAAAAGTACGCTGAAGAATGTCGAAAATTAAAAGAAGATGCATTTAAACCTGAAAGAATACAAGAACTTGAACAAATGTCAAGAAATTTAGAAAGAGTGCCATGGGAACCTGCTGAGACTTTTTGGCAGGGGGTTCAAACAGTTTGGCTCATTCATATGTTAGTAATGGCTGAAGAATCTTACCCTGGAGCAGGCCTTTCTTTTGGGAGAGTTGATCAATACCTATGGGATTTGTACAAAAAAGATGTTATTGAGCAAAGAAAGATCACTAAAGAGTTTGCAAAAGACATTTTAGGTAGTTTCTGGTTTCATTGTAATACAGCATATGATGCAATGATCAAAGCTGGTAAACAGGGAATAACATCAGCATTTGGTCAAATTATAACGCTCTCCGGGTGTGGTCCAAATGGAGAGGATTTAACAAATGAACTTACATATACTATTCTTGAAGTTATAGATTCGTGGTACCCTAGTCTTGAGCCTAAACCGAATGTAAGGATTCATAGAAATTCTCCTGATAAACTTTTAGATATTTTAGTAGATATGATTGCTAGAGCTCAGGGTTCTCCATTCATTCTAAATTTTGATGAGAGGAGTATTGCTGGAATGATTAAAGAAGGCATACCTAAAGAAGAAGCTTGGAATTATGGAGTAGTAGGTTGTTTGGAAAACACAATGCAAGGCAATGATAGAAGTGGAACTGTAAATTGCAATCCTAATTTAACTAAATCTATAGAGTTAACATTGTGGAATGGGCAAAATATGCCGGGGGATAATACTATTACTAAACTTGGCGAGCAAATCGGACCAGAAAGGGGAGATACTGAAGAATTTCAAACATGGGAGGAATTTTATAACGCTTGGAAAGAACAAGTCAGATTTATAATTAAATATACTGTAGATTTGAATAATATGTGCGAAGAACTTCGAGGAGATTTTATTCGTACTCCATACTTATCATCGATGGTTCGGGGATGTATAGGGCAAGGTTTAGATATTACAAATGGCGGTCCGGAATTGAGATTTATTACTGTTGAAGGTGTGGGTTTTGCTACAACAGTAGATTCATTATTAGCAATTAAAAAGCTAGTTTATGAAGATAAGAAATATACAATCGCGCAGATTAAGGATGCCATTATGAGTGACTTCAAAGGAAATGAGATAATGCAAACATACTTAAGGAATAAGGCTCCAAAATATGGAAACGATGAAGATGATGCTGATGAGCTAGCTAGAATGGTAATGGAAACATGGGCAGAAGAATGTTGGATTTATAAAACACCAACTAATCATCAATATCGGCCAGGAATGTTATCATGGAACTATTGGGCAGGAGCTGATGCTAGTTATACAATAGCTACACCAAATGGACGAAATAATGGATCATTCCTGTCAAATGCTATTTGTCCTACCGATGGAGCTGATATGAAGGGACCTACTGCGGTTACTAATTCTGTTGGTAAGACATTAGGAGGTAAAATTGAATCTGGAGAATATATTAATTACTTACCCAATGGGGCAAGTCATACAATTACATTTAATCCATCTATAATTAGAGATCCAGAGCATAAAGAAAAATTTAAAGCTTATTTAAGAGGTTATATAGAAAACGGAGGTACTGCTCTACAAATCAATATGCTCGATGTCGAGATGTTAAAAGATGCTCAAAAAAACCCTGAAAATTATACTAATCTTCTAGTTAGAGTAACAGGTTATAATGCATACTTTACTGCTATTGGAAGAGAATTACAAAATGAGATTATCGCAAGAGAATCTCATAGAATGTAGAAATTTTTTATTAATTTTACAATTATAATTAAAACTAAATAAAATTAAGATAATGGCGGCATCTGAAGCTTTAATTTTTCAAATTCAGAAATTTTCAACTGAGGATGGTCCAGGCATCAGAACAACTGTGTTTTTTAAACAATGTCCATTAAAATGCATATGGTGTCATAATCCTGAATCTATACTTAAAATTCCTCAACTTGAGTGGTTTAAGCATAAATGTATTGGATGCAAGACATGCATAGAAACGTGTCAACAAAAAGCATTATCCTTTGATAAGAATGGACTGAATATTGATCGAGAAAAATGTACTGAATGCGGAGAGTGTGTTGTGGAATGCCCATCTACCGCATTAAATATGTTAGGTAGATGGTGGAAATTAGAAGATCTTTTCTATGAAATTGAAAAAGATAAGGTTTATTACACTGAATCTAATGGAGGATTAACTGTTTCTGGTGGTGAACCCACACAACAACCTGATTTTGTAGCTGATTTTTTGAAAAAATGTAAAGAAAATGGCATATCTACTGCTGTAGACACATGTGGATATGCTTCTAAAAAGGTTTATGAACAAATTTTACCCTATGTAGATTTAGTGCTTTTAGATATCAAACATATAGATTCTGATAAGCATAAGGAATTTACAGGAGTACCTAATGAAGCAATATTGGAAAACGCTATTTGGATATCTAATTATTTAAAAGGAAATGGTAAAAAAATGTGGATAAGAACTCCAATTATCCCCCTTTATACTGCTATTGAGGAAAATATTAAAGGAATAGGAGAGTTCATTGTAAATAAATTAAATAATTTTCCTGAAAGATGGGATCTTCTTTCTTTTAATAACCTTTGTGTCTCAAAATATGAGAGATTAAATATAGATTGGTCGTTAAAAGACGTTTTATTAATGAAAAAGGAGGAAATGGAACATTTTCTCAATATTGCCGAATCTACAGGTGTTAAAAATCCTCATTGGTCTGGACTGATAAGGAGTATAGAAAACAATGAAAATATAATGAAAAATCAAGATCACCATCTTGTTGATAATGTAGATTAAAAAATAATATTAAATAAATTGATGAATTATGAGGGAAAATAATAATAAATTAGGTTGGGTTCCGGAATTTTCAGATAAACTTATTGGTTTTACTCAACCAGATGTAATGGTAAAATTAGTTTCAACTATAGATTCACGGGGATGGCCCCATATTACTATTATTACATCAAATCGGGCGATAAGTAGAGATCAAATAGTATGGGGACAATTTTTTGCTGGTACTAGTAAGGAAAATGTACAAAAAAATCCAAAGCAAGGAATTTTTTATATGACTGCACAACCTCCATTTAAATTTATTCAAGTAAAAGCTGATTTTACTCATACTAAAACCAAAGGAGAAGACCTTGATTATTTTAATCGATCAGAGTTTTTTCGTTATTTTACATATATTAACGTCTATAAAGTCTTTTATAATAAAGTTATTGCTGTAACTCCCATTAGAAATTTACCACCTAGTAGTATACCAAGAAAAATTATTAGAACTATTAGAAAAGAAGCAAAAACCGGGCTAGAGGAGAAACGGTTAAATGTTATAGGATATAAGCTATTTTCAGATCCAATAGGTGTTAGAGCGATTGCATATATTGATTCTTCTGATGGGTATCCTTTAATTATACCAAATCTTCAAATAAATACTGTTGATTATAATAGACTCTATTTCCCATTAGCAGCTTCGAAGATTCCCGTTAATTCAAAAGTCGCTGTAATTGGTGCTAATTTCGATATGGCCAG
>JAHLWJ010000016.1 GCA_019057975.1 Promethearchaeota archaeon
TTTTTTCAAACTCTAAAATCTCTTTTAAGTTATGAAGTGCTGTCGAATCTAACTCAACGGTGTTAAATCCTGCTGTAAAGATCTCTAATGCATGTAGGTGTTTTACATCAACATACGGAAATACAACTAAATTCTTCTGTTGAAAAAATAAAATGTTTAAAAATTCCGGTCGAATAAAATCTGAGCCTGTATCCATTCTATCACCTTTTCACTACTATTTTTTAAAGCCAATTACTCCTTAAAATAATTAAAAATAACTTGAAGTATGAGATCTTTAAAACACTGCACAACATTTTTACCTTGTAAGGCCTCAGCGGGATACACTATATACATTCCATCTGGATATTTTTCTTGTAAAGGAAGCCCTAAATGAAGTTTAAACTCCTTAACTGATACGGCATTTTTTAGATCTTGTTTATTTAGCTGAATCAAATAAGGAATATCGCTCGGTTTGGCAAAACTTACCAGCTCTCTGAAACTTCTTTTATTTTGTTCCCACTTCTCAGGATCAGAATCGCCTACAAAAACGATTCCATCGGCACCGTCTAATACATATTCACGAGTAGAAAGAAATCGTTCCTGACCGGTACATGTAACCACATGACAAATAATATTGAATTTAATGTCTCGGAAAGTAAATTTAAATAGTAAATACAACGAATCTTCCCATAGGGTTCTACCATCAGTTGTCTCAATAGAATAGCCACGGGTTAATTTAAGCAAGTCAAACTTTTCTCTGAGCCTAAAGAAATTTGTGGTCTTTCCACTTTCACCTGGACCCCAGTACACAATTTTGAATTGAATCATATTTTCTGAATCATCAAAATTGAATTGTATATATACTTATAATTTAGCTGAATTCTTTCCCAATATTATATTTCTGACATCAAGGTATATAAGTATATAAATATTATATAAATTAAAAAATCTGAATAGGAGGAGAAAAAATGGCAAATGAGCTTGAGTTAAAAAAAGTCTCTATTAGTGAAGTTGAGTTAAATGCTAAAAGTGGTCTTAGAGCGGGTTCAACCACAGACATACAGTCAAGATATCAACCCTACAAGACAAAATACAGAGGGATAATGTATTATGCCTCAACACAAAATATGGAAGGAGCAGAGAATAAATTACTAAGTAATTTTAGACTTCCAGATAACGACCAACGAGAAAGTAATTCTCCCGCAGCACCAGGTTTCGTCTATGTGATCAAAGGAACAAAAATTTAAAAAAAAGATACTTTCATTCGTGAAAAGGACATTTCATTATATTATAATTTTTGATTTAAAATCAGGAGTCTCAATCCATTCTCCACAATTTTTTAATAACTACTACTGATTGGATTATAGGTGGAAGTGCACTAAGTGTATTAATTTTTTGTTTTTTGTTTGGTTTATTAAGTATCTATCATGCAAAAAAATTAGAAGCAAAACTCTTATATTTTGCTGGAATGATGGTCTTTTTTACCGGTGGTTTTTATTTAGGAGCAAGTATAGATTTCTTAACAGTACTTTTGACAGAGAATAATATACCTAATGAAAACGGATTACATGGAATTCTAAGTTTCATGTGGGTTGCCCCTGCTGTAATTACTGCTATGTATCTTGGTTCATATCTTATTATTCCAAGTAAAAAATGGTATATTGTAAGGCTCTATTTAACGTTAGCAGTAGTATTTGAATTTTTTCTATTTATTGATCCTCTTAGCGCGTTTAATTTCGAAATTCCTCCAGGATTCTTTTATCATATTTATGCTCTTCCCAAAAATCGTCAGCTGATTTATTTAAAAAGTTATAATCATTTGCATCTAAATGCATTGTATTGATTAAAAATTGTAAAATATTACAAAAGTGTTTAAAATTTTGAACCTCTAAAGGAATAATTTCAAAAATTTTTTCTTTCAATTCTCTTTTGCAGAAATTCGAAGAATCAGTAAATCCCGTATCGAATTTTTCAATAATTTCCAATAAAGAATTTTCTATATTTGGATATTCACCAAAAATCTGAGAGCTAATTAATTCTAATCCAGAATATTCTCCTGAATATTCAATATATTTTCCATTCTTTAAATCAACATATCTAAACGATAGAAATATTGTTTCATCATGAGTATAATTTCTTCTTTTCGTAATTAAATTGTGAATTAGATGCCCTAAAATAGAAAGTCCAAATCCTAAAAATAAACCTAAATAAAGAGAGATAGAGTCATAAGTTAATCGAACATATCTCTCTCGTTGAACTAAAATTCTTGCCGTTATTCCACCGATTTCATCCTGATCTTTAAAAAGATTAATAGCATCTGCCATGTATATAGGTTGATCTTCACGAAATTTAATTGGAGCGATATAAAGAATATCTTCTTCTATTTTATAATTACTCAAATTATAGTTTAATTTATCCTCTGTGAATTCTTTAATTGAAATTTCAACCATAATAATACTTTAGTATGCTCTGTATAAAAATAAATTGTTCTCTTAAATCAGGATATAATAATTTTTAATCTTATTTTTAACAATTAAATATTACACAATTTATATAAAAAAAAAAATAGGAAGAGATAAAAGAAAATAATCTCCTTAGAATAATTTATTTATTTGCTCTGTTTTTATTAGCAGCCCGTTGTGCTCTTGCCTTAAATTTGCGAAATTTAAGTTAAAAATCTGTTAGGAGAATTTGAAAGTTATCAATCTTTTTAAATTTAATAAATGATTTGTTCAAGTACTGTCTTCAAAATTGAGTTACTCGATTTTATTAACATTTTATCCCTTTCAAATTGGTCTCCATCTAAGATTAGTTTATTTCCATGAAAGAGATTACATCGTACTTGATAAATTATTATTAAAACTGCCTCAAATGGTTCATAAATATAATCTGTCAGCTCTATCCCTTCGCATTTACTTTTCTTTTCTCCTCGGCAATTTTCGCACCCATCTACAATTTCTAACTTCTCCCTTAATTGCATCGAAGCAGTTTTAATATAACTTGAAGGTACAGAAATCGAGCTTCCATTTCCTACACACTCATTTTTTATAAGTTTTATTATATGGTTTCTCTTATTCATTAACTTATCAAAAAGATTTTTATCACATTTCCCAAGTTTTAAGATTCTCTTATATTCTTTTTTCAGTTCCGGATATTTAGCATTATAATACAAATTCAATAAAATCCATTGTAGGAAAAACTTCTTATAATTCCTAGGAACGATCCTGGGTCGTCTTATCCAATCCTTAATAGTTTTTTTAATATCTTCCATTATTTTTTGAGATATTTACCTCACCATCGAAAAGTCTAATTTTATTGAAAAAGCTTTTAAATTAAATCATTAGATCTTAAGAAAATTGGTATCCATAAAATTCTATAATATAATGTTGTCTTTTGAAAAATATTATATATATTCACTTATTTAAAACTTAAGCTATATTATTTAATAAATTTAAGATGTTTAATAAAAGCAAAATTATCAAGCAAATTAACCAAAGATATTGTTCACTCTCTTCTTTATTAATTTTCCATGCCATATTTATCCGCATCATAAATGAGAAGACTCAATTTTTGATATTTTCTTGAGTAAGCATTAAGTGAGTAAGCATATTGAAAGGTTTATCGGCATTTTCTCCTATTAATGCAGATATTTCAATATATAATGAATTTAATTCTTTTGCTAATTTTTCACCCTCTTCTGGTTTTACCTTTCGTTTATCTATTAAATCTACTTTATTTCCGACGATTATGAGAAGAATTTCTGGAGAATTTTTCTTTACTTTACTATAGAAATTTCTTATATTTTCAAATGTAGTACGGTTAGTTACATCAAAAACTAAGATGCCTGTTTCAACATTAGTTAAATATGATTTATTTTGACGAGATAAATCCCAAATCACAAAGATAGGAAAATCCGAGACACCTAAAAGAGTTTTTCTCTAATTAAATCAGCCGTTAATTCTTTATAAATTTGTCGTTTACCATTTTGATTAGACATACGTCTATTCACGTAACTTTGATGATAAATTGTCAAAAAATTAACCGTTAAGTCTACATCGTTAAACTGAATTATTCCATATTTTAAGTATTTAGAAAATTTAAATTCCTTGTATTTTTCATAATAAGCAGATATGACTTCATTTTTTTCGCTAAAATTGTTTTTTCCTAATTCCGATCTAAGTTTATAATACGATTTAAGACCTTGAAAGATAATTATTTCAGGTCGGATGAGCTTAATTTCCTTTAAGAGGTTTTTCAAACAATTTTTAATGCAAGATTTCCATATTAAATTTCCTTTCTTTTTTTCCTCACTTCTATTATTACATTTTACCAAATCAGTAATATAGATATCATTAATTATGGATTTTATATCTCTTGAAAAAAGCTCATTTAAATATTTCCATAATTGATTAATTAATCCTTTTTTGTATTTTTCTAATGAATCTAACCCCCAATTCCTTAAGAACCTTTTAACAATATCATCAGTTGCGAGTTGGGAAAAAAGCGAATCTGTATCTGCATTATTTAAATCCCCTTCTTCATCAATATACAAGTTACTCAATCCAAAGCAAATATTTATATGTGTTATAATTGTTGGTCCTGCAGCTTCTCCGATTATCATCAGTTTTTTTGCAGGAGTTTTTTTGTTAAAAGTTAACCCTTCGTGCCAACTGGGGAATTCCATTGGACGGTCAATAAAATTAATCTTATTTGTTTCGTAAATATCAGAACATAAATTATTATCATTTGTACCCTTGCATCCCTTATTCTCTTCCACTTTTCGGTTATAAGAGAGAATAATTTTGATTAATTCATGTGGTTTTTTCATAATAAGGGAATTATTTTTACGTTCGGTCAAATTTGAGACAAGTCTTTTGCCATACATGTTGTTTAAAAGATTTTCGTATTCCTCAAGGCGTTCTTGCACAAATCTCACCTCTTTCGATAAGAAAATAAAATAATGTTTAATCTTAGGTGTTCCTTCAATGCTTCTAGGGGGTTTTGATCTTGATCATTATCTTGATCATCATTATCCTCTTTAGGTTCCATATCTTTTCTACGTCATACATTTTCATTTTTAGTTAAGAACCATATAATTTTACAATTATTTAATAGTTTTTTAATAATTCTGATTAAATAAAGAAAAGAGCTGATTATAGAGAAATCATTTTGGAACTAAAGGAATTGATAGCAATTTAATTTAAATTACTAATTCAAGACCACAGATATTACAGTTAACAATCATAGTTTTAAATTTTTCGTATTTACCACAGCCATTACAAGAGTTCTCATCCATCTTGACTAATCCACACTTATCTAAAGCTTTCCGTCTACAAATTTCTTTTTTCCATCCACATAATTCACATTCGTCATAAAAAGAGTTTAACTCTATATTACAGTTAGGACAAATAATTGGTTGTATTTTTGGTTTATAAGGTTTATCTAAATTATTATCTTTTATTTTTTTTGGTTTTATATAAGGATTTAACGCTCTTTTTGGCTGGATTTGTTTGTATTCTTTAAGATATTGAAGATTCAACCCGCATTTTATACAAAACTTTAGATTTTGAATTTGTGGAATTTTACTTCTACACACTGGACAAAAAGACCAATCTTTTTTATTTAATTCATCCTTATCTTGAAGATTAGAAAAGTTTTCTTCTTTAGTGGGATCTTGATCTTCTTTATCGTTCATTATTAAATTACAAGAATAAATTAAATTTAATTCTATTTTTTAGAAAGTTTATGAAGAAAATATGCGATTCCTATATAGCTAATCTCGATTGTTTTCTCTTTCTTATCCTTAGGATTTGGATAAATATTAAGGGCAGAGATTTTGCTTAATTTTTGAATAAATCCATTTACTGACCCTCTAGATAATGATTCATTTCGTTTTTTCTCTAATGCTTCTCTTAATTCTTCTAAGGATTTATATTTTTTTCGGTTGGATAATATTGAATTATCATTAAATGATAATTCTGGAGTTAAAAAATTTCTATAATCATTGTAATTATTGAAAAATAATTCTAAAAATTCAAGTTGTTTATCTGTTAAAAGTTGAAAGGGAAAAGTTAGTAAATTCATATTGGAATATATTCCAACTTCTTTATTTCCTTCATAAATAAAATCACCATGTATTACATTAATATTGGTAATTGAACATGCAATATAAAACCAAATATTCATATATCGAAGCCCTCCGGATATATTTACCGTAATATTATCGAATCCTTGAAATTTTTGTTGACAAATAAGGTGGGTTAGCTCAGCTATAGGTTTAGTCTGAATATGAAAATCAAATTTTACATTTTGGACCGAAACTTTACGATCTAAATAATATTTCATAAGTTCATTTAGAATTTTTTGAGCTTCAGGAGTACCTGAGAGTGGTCGTTTTTCTGTTATAAAGATGATTCTGTGGATTACTTCTTTATCGATTGAAAGAATTAATTTTCTCAATGTATGACCGACTAAGATAATTTGGCAATATTTTTCATTCATAAAAAACAGAATTTTGTTTATTCTTCAAAAAATTTAATTCATTCATTAAAATTATTATTTACTATTTAATAATACTTCTTTTAATGTATATATATTTTATTCCATATATGTATACGAAAAAGTATTTAAAGAAAGAATTCACTTTGTGATATGGTATTGTAAATATAAAAAAGGTAATTTTAATAAGAAAGATGGAAATCAGGATTTTACTTTTTTTATTGATGTAACAGACAATAATAAAATACTGCTCAGACAAAAACCAGATGTTCCAAGATAAAATTTTTTATATATTTATGTACAATTTAATATTATTAGAAAAAGGCAAATTAACAGGATAAAAATGAACACTAAAGATGTAAAAAAGGTAATTGAGTTATTAGAACTGGCAAAAATCGGTGAGCAAGCTAAAGAGGATGAAGGAAAACCGAAACCTGAAATTGAAGCGTACCAATTTTCTTTACCTAAGAATATTTCTAAAACATTTCCATTAATTACTGTCGATGGTTCCTATTGTTTTTTATTTTCCTTTTTAGGGGCAGAGACGTGGATTGTGTTGTTTAGAATTGCTGTTACAGAATATTGTATAAAGATTAAGAATGGTAAGATCCATTATAGTATAAATGCGACTCCAAAGATCTATGACCATCTTAATTTACTCAGTTTTAATAGTACGGTATTATCTTCTCAACCTGCTGTTTTTTCTACTGTTGCAGATATTGCAAGTAGGTTTCAGGATAGAAAAGCCCAAATATTTGCCTCAAATATCATGACTTATTTAGAAGATAAAACCCTAGAAAAATTATCAGCAACTAAAAAGAATTGTATTCTTATTAAAGATGGAGCGCTCCTAACGTTTAAAGAGTTAAATCGTGGAGAAATATATAAACAAATCTTAGTTAATTGCCGTATGAACGATATTTTACTTGCTGGAATCTCAAAATCCACAAGTACTCATTTACTGGGAAATGTATATACCGATGATTTTTTTCTAAAAAAATACTATAATAACACATTCCCAGATTTAACTTATGTATATATTCCCAAAGAAATATTAGAGCAGCAAACAAAGTTCGACGTATGGGGTGATGTTCATTTTGCTAAGTTCCATAAAGATGCGATAAAATGGTTTCGAGTGGACGTTGACCGAAACATCCTAGATAAGGATGCGTTTTTCTCCTCAATTGCCGCCTATTCAATGGTACACCTGCTACCAGGATATCCTATTGGTCTTATGGAGACTCATAAACTTGCTAAAAGTGTAAGGGATCTTAAAGAGTCTTATGAGCTTGAGCTATTAAGGGAATTACAAGGGCTTGGATTACGCTCTGAAGATATTTTGGATGGGGCTGTGGATATGAATGGAAGAGAATTTAATTCATTCCATGAAATTTTAGATCAAATCTCACGATAATAATTATAATTAAAAAATGAAGAAAATCATGTCAGAAGAAGAAAATAAGGAAATAAATATTGAATTAGAAGAATTAGAAAGTGACGTTAAGCAAGATAAGATTGGGGAGGTCTGTTATGCGGATACAGGACCTCCAAGTAGTGTGATTACCTTAAAAGTGCAACATCGTCCTGATGATTTGCGCGTAGGGCAACCGTTAGTTATAGAGTCTGATAAATACTTATATTATTCATTAATCATGAGACTCTATTATTCTGGTAGTGAATTAGCGGAGAAATTTGCAAACACACCCTTTACGGGGCTCTTGCCACCTCCACAAATAGAAGGAATACGGGGTAAAGAATTTTATGGACTTGCTGATCTCATGTGTCTTCGGCTATTGCCTAATAAAATACGAGATGAGATGGAATATCAAGAATTTATGAGAGGATTTGACACCATACCTCCCATATTTTCAATAGGACGAGAGGTCACTAAGGAAGAAATCAATTTTATTTATCAAATCTCTGAATTTTCTGATGTGATTGGTACGCTAAGAGGGTTTGAATATGAAGTACCTATAGATTTTAAATTGTTAGTAGAGAAACCTTATGGTCTTTTTGGGAGAACAGGAATTGGCAAGTCAATACTAAATAAGATTCTATGTCTCTACATCCTAAAACACAATGTATCTCAACTGGTACTGTTTGACATGCAGGGAGAATATGGACTGGTCTCTCGTGCGGATAATACTAAAGGACTTGCCTTCTATTTCTTGAATAAAATCCAGATCTATCGTTTGAGTGAAGTAGATAAAAAAGTAGCGGATGGGGCTGAACGGTTCTTCATATACAAAGATAATGTTACTTCCAGCGACATTATCGCAAGCGCCCAAAGCCTAAGAGAAGCTTCTGTGAATACGCTATATCAGATTGAAAATCTACTACGAAGAGGGACTATCACGTTTGCTAGTTTATTAGATGCAATTCAAAATATTGATGCGGAGGAGCATGATATCCATCCTTTATCACTAAGAGCGTTACAGAATAGAATTGTTCCATTTGAAAGATATGAATTTTTAGAGGAAAGAAAGAACACTGACCATAAAGATAGCTTGGAGCATATGTTTGATAAAGTAATGGAAGGTAAGTCTATTGTAGTGGATTTTGCGAAATATGGTATAAATACTCATCTATATCTCTTTATAGCAAATATGATTACACGAAGGTTATATAATATGTATTCTGCTAAAGAGGATGAGAGCACATTACCTCCCTTGGTGGTGATTGTAGAAGAAGCGCATAAATTCCTGAAAACAGGTATTATACGACATACAATTTTCGACAAGATAGCTCGAGAAACGAGAAAATTTCAGCTAACAATGGCCATTGTTGATCAAAGACCATCTCAAATCGATGAAGAAGTCTATTCGCAAATTGCAAATACCTTTGTCATGCACATGACCGATGATAAAGATATTAAACGTGTTGTTCAAACATTACCAGACTCAAAAAAATGGCGTGGGGTGATTTCAGGGCTTCAGAAACGACAATGTTTCGTTCGAGGGGATGCGATAGCTGTACCATCAGTCGTTAAGGTGCTTGATTATAAGGATGAGACAATATTGAGAAAGAAGCTTGGGTTAGTAAAGACTACAGTGGAAAAAATTGAGGAAATTAAAAGTAAAGACCTAACAGTATTAGAGGACGACTAAAAAGTGACAAAAATCTATTTTATCGGTGATACCCATTTCGGAAAATCATATCCCTACCGTAAGAATTATATATTAAATATATCTGAGAGAAACTTAGATGTGATTGATAACTGTGAAAAAATCGTAAAAGCTGCTATTAAAGAACATGCTGATTATGTAATCTTTTTAGGGGATTTATATGACAGGAAAATAATATCTCCTACTGTTAGGAAAATAGTAAGAGAAAAAATCTTTATTCCTCTCAATGATCATAAAATTAAAACGATAATAATTGGTGGTAATCACGATTCAGTTAGAAGTCCAAAAAGAGGAGTGGATATTCAAGAATTATCAAATTTTTCTAATGTAGAAGTGTATACAAATCTTCATTCTCAGATAATCGAATTAGATACTCTCAAATTAGGATTTATATTTTTACCCTATATTCGTTTTGATGTCCTGATAAATGTCGCAAAGGAAAAAGGTCTATTTACAGATGATGAATCGGAAGGGAAGGATAATTATATTTTGGCTCAAACTATTTTTCAACAATATATTAAAGATGTGTGTGAGAATAAGTTAAAAGATTGTGATAAGCGAATCTTAATGGGACATTATTATTTAGACGGCGCAAAAATTCGAGAGACTAACAACCCTGCCGCAATTTATGGCGAATTTAAGTTTACTAAAAGTATGGTACAAAAAGAGTATTTCGATTTAGTCATTTTTGGACATTTACACCTACAACAAACTGTTTGGAATGATGATCGGATAACTATGCCTGGCTCTGTTGATAGAATTGACATGGGTGAGAGAGATTCTGATAAATTTTATTATACTTATGATGTAGAAGAGGATCTTCTCGGATTTCATGAAATTGAATGTAGAACCCTAATAAAAGAGATTATTGAAATCCCCGATAAGACAGAAGATTTAACACGATATATTTTAGATCATCTACCAGAAAAAGAAAAGTTAGACAATGCGGTATGTAAGATTTCGATTGTATATCCAAAAGCACAAGAAATCAAAATTGATAAGAATCAAATCGAGCATTATTTAAAAGACTCGTTTCATGCAGATGTTATTTATTCTGAAAAAGCAACTGAAGAATTAAAAAAATTAAGAGAAGTGAATTTAGATCCTCTCAGCTTATATCACCAATTTTTAGATCAGCATTATAGGGATAATCAATACTATGATGATCTGAAAGAGATTGGGTCCGATTTACTTCAAAAACAATTATCATCAGTAGATCTTGTTGCGAAAGGGGATATATCTATTAATTCTATAGATCTCCAGAATTTCAATAAATATGGAAAAGGACCTAATAAGATTGAGTTTGATAAGGACCTATATGTGATTAAAGGATCAACTGGCTCGGGAAAATCATCTATATTAGACGCAATTACATTTGCATTATTTAAAAGAAGTACACGAAGGGATGCGGGGTTAAAAATAGATGAAATTTTATATCAGAACGGTTATGTTGATTTAGAATTATCTTTAGGAGATAAACTAATAAGCATAAAGAGAAAACAGACAAGGCCTAAACTGGAAATCAAACTCGATGGGAATCCTTTATATACGGGATTAAGTATACCAGAAAAAGAAAAACGATTGGAAAATATAATAGGCTACGACTACGAAGCATTTACCTCGTCTTTTTTTATCCGACAACAAGAATTACAAATCTTCTCTTCCCTTATACCCTCAGAAAGGAATAAGCGTTTAATTAAACTATTTAAACTGGGTATTTTTATAAGTATCTATAAAAATCTAAAATCAAAAATCGATGATTTTAAAACAAGACACAGTACTCTTGAAGGTCAAATTCTAGGACTAAAAACTCGAGTTGAAGACTTGCCTAAAAAGGAACAAGAATTGAAAGAAAAAAATAATGAAATGGGCAAGATAGAGAAAGAAAAAAAGGACTTCTCTAAATTAGTTGATGTTCTTCGTAAAGACGTCGAGAGACTACAAACTGAAGCTTCTAATTATGTTAATGCTCAAAATTCAATTGAAGAATTACAAACTGAAAGGGAACAAAGTAAAAATGAAATTCAAACCTATAGAGATCAACAAGAAGAATATAGTAAAATCCAAAAAGAATTATCTGAATTAAAAGACTTTAAGAAGGTAAAACATGACTTAGAAAAACACAAAGAGGAAATTGATAGGATGGCACATAAGAAGGAGCTATCACAATCTCAAATAATGAGCAGTAAGAAATTATTGGCTCAGACAAATAAGCAATACGCGGATCAAATTGATACTCTTACCAGAGAAATCCAGAAAAAAGGAGCTCGTATATTAAAGCTAGACACAACCATGACAAAAGAGGTAGCCTTCCAAACTCTCAGAGATGATGGGGGGTTAACCGAACGGATTGAGAGGCTTCACAAAGTAGAGATTCCTCTCGTACAAGAATATAATGACCAAAAGCGGGTTAAGGAATTTAGCTCACTTATGACTAAGACGAAAAATGATTTAGAAGCATTACAACCGAAAGTGCGAGGAATTACTCAAGATATATTTCTGGTTGGTGAGTTAAAAAATGAAGAAAATAAGATGAAAGGTCAGATTAAGGAAATTGAAGGCAAACAGCAGAGAGAAATTGACCACATAAAAAGTGAACTAGATAATCTCCATAAAACTATTAAAAAGGAAGGGCTGGATAAAGACTTCTCCGCAGAGTTAGTAGGAATCAAAGAAAAATTAGGCGAAATTCAAGATAATGAAGATAAAAAAGAAAAATTAGAAGGGAAGCTTAAGAAGAAAAAAGATTTTTCACTACTAATTAAGAAGATAGAAGATGACCTCACCAAAATGAATACTAAACTAGAAAAATTGGAAACAAAATCAAAGAAGTTAGAACCGTCCTATGAAAAATATATGGAGAGAGTTGATGAATTTGGTAAGAAGCAAAAAGAGCTAACAAATATCGAAACTAAATCTAAAGAAATTGGAGTAGAAATCGAATATATATCAAAGGAAATAGCTGATATCAAGAAGACTCAAAAACAAATTAAACAAATAACTCATGAAATGGAACAATTTAAGAATGAAATTGAAAAATATACCATTTTACGAGAAGATATATTCCATTCTAACGGTGTCCCTAAATATGCAATTGAGAAACTGCTTCCGGCGATATCAATAAAAGCCTCAGAGATACTTAGTGATCTTACCAGTGGAAAATTAAACCAGATTGTCTTCAGACCAATAGAAATAACAGGAAGGGTTGGATTTGAGATTTATGTGTTTGATGGGGAGCGTGAAAGAGAAGCTAGTACTTTTTCAGGGGGTGAAAAAACACAAATTAACGCAGCAATACGATTTGCGATAATGGAACGAATTGCGGAGATTCCAGATACTGCTGGAGCAGTGTTTAGAAAATCGAATACCTTATTTATCGATGAGGGTGATCTTGGAACACTAGATGATGAGACCACTCGTCAGATGTTTGTAGAAAAGATTTTTGAATTACAATCTATGTTTGAAAAAATAATAGTAATTACCCACTTAGAAGATGTTGCTGAACAGTTTCCAAATAGAATAATTGTAGGAAAAGACGAGTTTGGCAACTCAAAAATATATTAATTTTAGAATTGCAGGTAAATAATTACAGAAAAAAAATATAGAAAATGAATGAATGGAAAATTTTGAATAGTATTTTGGAATTGAGAGAGAAACAAGAAAAATCAACTAAATTTGTGGGTTCTTTAACAACCGAATTAATCAGAAAAGAATTATTAAGACAAGGATTAAATGTGAGTAATAGGGATGTCTTTATTGAAGGAATCTCTAATGAATTTGATTTACTAATACTCAAACCAGATTCAAAACCTAAAGAGAATTTATTATACAATCCTAATGATGTCTTATATTGTCTTGAAATAAAATTCAGGGGGACCTATGCCGAAAAGGGAATTAACACGATTAAAAACACATTTGATAAAGTCAAAAATATAAATGATAAAGTTAAATGTATTTATTTAACTATCTCCGAAAATAAAAAATATAAATATAGAATAACAAAAGAAAAGTTAGGGAATAAATATGAATGTTTTGAATTATTTACAAGAGATACATCGTTAGAAAAAGCCCTGAAAAATAAAATATTAAAAGTAACTAGAGATTGGGATAAATTCTTAGAGAGTCTCAAAACAGGTTATGATTGGATGGACTGAATCAGGTATATCTAAAATATACTAATTCAAGAAGAGGTAGTAAAAATGAAAATAAAGAAAATCAGCATAAAAAATTTTAGAGGGATTGAAGATTTAACCTTAGGGTTAAATGATTTTACGGTCTTAATCGGGAAAAATGGAGTAGGTAAATCTTCAATATTACATGCTCTTAATTTCTTTAAAGAGCCAAATTACAGACTAACGATTGAAGATTATTATAAAAAAGATTTATCTCGACAAATTGAAATCAGCATCATATTTTATGATTTAAGCGCAGATGAGAAGGAAGAATTTAACTATTACATACAAAATGATGAATTGAAAATCATAAAAATAGCTATAGGAAATGATGGAACAAACGATCCAAGTGTCTCTCAAAGATATCATGGATTAAGATTACAACATAGACCTTTTAATGAAATTAGAAATGAAGCTGGTAAAAGAGAAAAAAGAAGCTTATATAATAATATAAGGAATGAGCAAAAATATTCGTTCCTGCCTGCTGTCACAAGTGCAGATCAAATAGAAGAACATTTAGTTCGATGGGAGAATAATAATCCCCAAGAGCTAGAACTTATAAGAGATGCTGGACAATTTTTTGGATGGAAAGGTGTAGGAACAGGTAAATTAGGAAAGTATATTGAGTTTTTTTTTATTCCTGCTGTCCATGAATATAGTGAAGAAGAAAAAGCTGAAAAATCAACATACTTAAATGAATTATTAAACCTAACAATCAGAAAAACAAGTATTGAAACTCCTCAACTTATTGAATTTAAAGAAAATGCTCAACAAAATTATAAAGAATTGATTTCTACTGATCTTGAATCAAAAACTAATGAGTTAAGTGAGGAATTAAGTAAAAGGTTAAGTGATTTTGCTCCAAACTGTAATGTTTTTATTAATTATCAAGCAGGAGAAATTAAATTTACGAACACTATATATGGAACTGAATTAGAAGAATTTGGATTTAGAGGTCCAATTTCATTCTTAGGACATGGAGTTCAGAGATCTTTCTTCTTTACACTTTTAACATTAATAGGTGAGCAGCGTTTCTTAGATAGAATACAGAGGACTCAAACTGAAGAAGATGAAAATAACAAAGATTCATTCTTTATTTTATTAATTATTGAGGAGCCTGAATTATATCAACATCCAAATAGAATAAAGTTAATTAAGAATATATTTCAAGAGTTAACGAGTGAAAGCAGTGATTCATTATTTCAATTCCAAATAATTTGTAGTAGCCATTCACCACATTTAATTGATATTCAAAATGCTAATAATATAAGACTTCTAAGAAAAGTAAAAGAAGCTGAGGAATTCATAGTAAAAGTGAAAGAAGTAGATTTAAATATTATTGCCCAAAAACTTAAGGAAATATGGGAATTTCCTGAAGAAATAAGAAGTGATGAATTTTAAATTAAATCAAAAAATCCTAAATCCTATAAACTGCTAAATAAGAATGAGATTAAAATTGAAGATATCTACTATATAGGTTAAAATATTTTTCATGAAAGTAAGTCATAATCAGGAGAATCTTTACACAATTTTGAGTTGGGATCTCTGTATTTAGGCTCACCTTTAATTTACTAAATACGACAGAAAGAAAAAAAACCTATTTATCTTGTAAAGTCAAGTACTTAAGATAATTAAATACTCTCCTTTTTCATATAATTATTAAAAATATGGTTAATTATAAAAGAGATTCCTATATAAGTAATTTCGATTCTCTTTTCCTTTTTATTCTCAGGATTTTTATATAAGGTTATTGCCGACATATGTTTTAATTTTGCTATATAACCATTAATCGCTCCTCTCGTTATTTGCTCGTCATTTTTTTTCTTATTATTAAAAGATTCTTTTAAATCCTCAATTGATTCGAAGGATTTTATGTTTGATAATAAGGAATTAAAAGTATCTTGATTTCTTAAAGCAGTAATGATGTTCTCATGATTTATAAAGAAAAGTTTTAAAAATTCGAATTGCATTATGGTGGGAGAATTTAGTGAAAGTCTTACTAAATTCATGTTTTGGGTAATGCCTACTTCTATATTTTCTTTATATTTGAAATCTCCATGAATTATTTCCGTATTGGTTATTGTACATGCAATATAGAACCAAATTGCCATATATCTTAGTCCTCCAGAGATATTTACCAGAACTTTTTTATATCCTTGCATTCTTTGCATACAAATTATGTAGGTTAATTCCGCAACAGGTTTAGTCTGTTCGGTAAAGCTAAATTCTAAAACTTCAGTAAGGATTATTTGCTCCTGATAATATTGCGTTAATTCTGTGAGTACTCTTGATTTATACTCAAAACCCGATATTTTTTCTTTTTCTTTGATAAAAATTATTTTTTCACATGATTCCTTATCAATGGATAATTTAAGGCGATTTGGATGGTGCCCGACTAAAACTATAAGACAAGTTTTTTCATGAGAACTCATAGTCATTAATTTTCTGAATCCATTCTTTTTCTATTGATTATCTCTGTGAATAATAAGTATTTCTATTATTTATATATTGATGGGTGATCATGAATATTAATTTATCAATATGAATATGAAAAAGTATATAAATAACCTTTTCACTTTGTGATTTAGATTAATTAATAAATTTGGAGTAATTTTAAAACTAAAGATAAAAATTAAAATATTTATTTTACATAATGGAGTTTCTTCATTTTTCAATACTAGGAAAATACGGGCAATCCACCGGAAGTAATATTTTAATTCATCATTTATTAGATACTGCTGCGGTTTCTTTGGCATTATGGGAAGGATTAGATTCTAAATTAATTAAAAAACAAATTAAGGAATATACTTGCTCGCTTTTTAACCGCAATGGAAAAAATATGAATAATGATAACGTAAAAAATTGTTTAGGCTTTTTAAGTTCATTACACGACTTAGGAAAAATCTCTCCTAACTTCCAGAAAAATATCTGGAAATCTGGTGTTTTAAATCAAAAGATGGCAATTTTTAACTTTTATGAACATGTCTTCCAAAAACCCGGGGAGCGAATCGGAACCCGTGAAAAGATTCACCATAGTGCTTTATCATATCAGACGATCCAAGAAATTAAAACAGTAAGTTATGACAATTCTTTATTAGATTTTAAGAATCTTAAATTTGATGAGATTGGGCTTATAGTATCAGCTCACCATGGAATATTCCATAAAAGTGAAGTTTTTAATAAAATGGAACGAAATCAAGAAGGATATTTAGGAATTGGAGAATGGTGCGAATTCCGAAAAACACATGTTAATGCTTTATCTCAAATATTTTTTCACAACCATAAAAATTATATGCTAAATGAGAAAAATTCTATTTTATGCGAAAATAAGGTTCAAAATGCGATTTGGTTAGCTGGATTTTTATGTATTTCCGATTGGATAGCATCTAATGAAAAATATTTTCCCTATAGTATTAGAACACCTGAACAATGGAATGATCTTAATAATTATTGGAATATAGCACAAGAACGAGCCAAAGTTGTAATTAAAAATCTTAATTGGGGCGTTAAAAAGAAACGAATTGGTAAGGAACTAGCTACATTCATGCATATTTTTAACAGAGAACCAAGAGAACTCCAACAAAAAATTGATGAAATTAATATAAATGATTCAGAGTGTATAATCATCGAAGCCCCAACAGGAGAAGGGAAGACAGAAGCTGCGATGTATATGATGGTAAAAAATGATTTAGTAGGTCTCTCAGGTGCATATTTTGCCTTGCCAACGCAAGCAACGAGTAATCAAATGTTCACACGTGTAAAAGAATTTCTTTCTAAATACTATATCAACCCAGATGAGGAATTTAATCTAATGCTACTTCACGGTCATGCAACCTTAGTGGATAAATTCGAAAAAATCGTGGAATTTTCCCCTAAGAACATTCATGATGATGATGGTACGATTGAAGCGACACCACGAGTAAGTCAATGGTTTACATATAAGAAGAGGGGTTTACTCACTTCTTATGGAGTGGGCACGATAGACCAAGCACTTATGAGCATTCTTCAGACCAAACATTATTTCGTACGATTGAATGGTTTAGCGGGAAAAACAATAATACTTGATGAGATCCATGCTTACGATACATATATGTCAGAATTAATCGAAAAAATGCTTACCTGGTTAGCAGCGCTTGGATCAAGTGTAATATTACTTTCCGCAACGCTTCCCTCATCAAAAAGAGCACAGTTTCTGGCGGCTTATCAGAAAGGTAAGGCTTTCAAATATAATACACTAGATGGAAATATTACACATTTCATTAATCAATCCAGATACCCGCGAATTACTTGGACAAATGGGAAGAAGGTTAAGGAGCTTGAATTCAAACCATCAAATGTAGGTAAAAAGATAGTTAATATTTCTTGGATTGTAAGAGACAGTATTGGTCAAATTAACCATAATCCTTACAAAAATAGCGGAATTAAAGGGAGAATCTATTCAGGATCTCTAAAGGATCTTATTAAGGAAAACTTGCGCAATGGTGGTTGTGGTGCTATTATTTGTAATCGCGTTGATGAGGCTCAAGGAATTTATGAGAATCTAAAAGATTTAGAAAATAGTGAAGAAGATTATATAATTTTATTATTTCACTCACGGTTCAGAGTACTTGAAAGAAATGAGATTGAAATGAAAATTACCAATTTTTTTGGCGAAAATCGTAACTCTCGACCAAAGAGAGCCGTTTTAATCGCTACTCAGGTGATTGAACAATCATTAGATATTGATTTTGATTTTATGGTTTCAGCTATTGCCCCCGTGGACTTAATTCTCCAAAGAATGGGACGGCTATATAGACATAATGTCAAAAATAGAATAGGATCACTTAAATCGCCAGAACTCGTGATAATGGTCCCCACTCCAAATACGGAATATAGTTCATTTTTAGTACCTGAATTTAAAATATATAGTCGAATTTACCATCCCCATATTCTGTTGCGGTCGTGGCTATATCTAAAGGATGTTTCTTTGTTAAAAATTCCTGAGATGACTGAAGAGGCTGTGGAATTTGTCTACGATATAAACGATATTCCTGAGCAATTCCAATTTAACATAGAATTAGTGAAATACTGGAACCATACATGGGAAAAACTTCAGAAAAAGAAAAATAAAATAAAGAAAATGGCGATTAACCAATTAATACGTGATCCCGATGGAGAAGTCCCTTTTTATAAAATCAGCGAATCCCAACTCGAAGAAGATGACCCTTTAGTTCATAGATTTCAAAGAGCCCAGACACGTTTAATTGGTCCGTCAATGGGAGCAATTCTTTTAAGGAAAGATGAGGAATTTTATTATACACAAAAAATTCATGAATGTAAAAACTCATTACAAGATTATTTCCCTAAAGGGTTTAAGAAGTGGTTATTAGAGAGAATGATAAACATAACTAATTACACGGTAATAAAATCACTGCAAGATACAAGAATTCCATCAGAGTGGGATAAAGACTCACATTTGAAATTCATTAGACTAATTATTTTAGATGATTCTGATGAAATTAATCTATCTAAAGATTTAAAATTAAAATTAAATAATGATTTAGGATTGATTATAAAAAAGAATGGGGTATGAATATTGGTTTTTAATTTAATTGATAATCCTTGGATACCATGTAAATTTGTTGATGGCGCAAAAACTTTAATTTCTCTTCAAGAGCTTTTCAACAATGCGGGTAAAATTGAAGACTTAGATAGTGATAATCCTCTAGTAAATGGGAGTTTATTTCGATTATTAATTGCTATTATCCACCGAGCGGTAAATGGGCCAGTAGATATTGCTGCTTGGAAAAATTTATGGGTAAATGCTGAGTTTCCTCCAGAAATCCTCCTTCTTATTAATTCATACCTTAAAAAATGGCATGATAGATTCTTTGTTTTTCATAAAGAATACCCATTTTATCAGATTCCAGATTTAAATGAAGCAAAAGCGACAACAATCGCAATATTAGCACCCCAACTTGCTAGTGGAGCTAATGCGACCCTTTTTAATCATTGTGTTGATCAATATCCCATGAAAATTAGTTTTGATAAAGCCATCAGATGGGTCGTAGCAATTCAGAATTTTGCGCTAGGAGGTCTTAATACTCCCTACGATTCTATTAGAATCACGAAAACCAATAAATCTGCAACTGGAGCACCCTTAGCTCAAGCTGCATTGGTCATAATCACGGGGAGGACTCTATATAAAACTCTTCTGCTTAATCTGCATCAATATAACCCATTTAAAAATATTCCCTATAAGGTATCAGGAGATGACAAACCAATTTGGGAAAGAAATTCTTATACATTACCTGAGGAACGGATGCCCAATGGACTTGTTGATTGGCTTACTTATCAGCCTCGAGCAATAAAGCTGGTCCACGAAAACGGGGAAAAATATATAACGAAAGCTATCCTAATGGTCGGAGAGAAATTACCAAAAACTGAGCACCGAAAGAATTTCGAGACGATGATTGGCTTTAAAAAAAATCTAAAAACTAAAGCAAAAGAACCTTTCTCAGCAATTAATTTCACCAGTCAAAAAGCAGTTTGGCGTGATATTAATGTACTTCTGCAAACCACTGAGGATCGAATCCGCCCAAAGACAATGGACTGGATTTCCGACTTAATATTTTACAAAATTATTAACTTAGAGTATTTTCCGCTTCAATTATTCGGAGCGATCTCAAGTCAAGCAAGTTTTTTACAGTTCAAGTACGAATCACTCCCGTTCAATTCACAAAGACTACATGATAATAAATTCATGAATAATCTAAATGAGAATTTAAAATATGTCGAAGAGGTAGGAAAGACAATTTGGGCAGTTGTAAGAGTATTTTTTATCATCAGAATCCCTGATATATATCAAAAATTAAAATCTTTTCTAAAAACTGAAACTTTTGTTCAAATAGCGCAAAGAATAAAAAATTCTAAAACCTTTTCAGATTTTTGGAATGTAAAACTAAAAAAAAACGATAAAAAGAAGTTAAAGCAAAAGATAGACGATTCATATATAGTTGCAAACTTTTGGAATCAAGCTGAAATTATTTTCCAAGAATTTTTATTGCATAATTTAAATGATCCAAATTCACTGGATCTCATTATATGGGAAGAGAAATACAAACAAGCAGGAATAAACATTTTAAGATCATATTTTAATTTAAATAATTTGGATGCACAATCGTTAAAAGCTGGAACGATTGCTATAAAAACATATTATATGAGGTTGAAAAATGACTAAAAAAACAAAATCGCAATGGTCAAAATATATACGATATCTAGAAGCTTATCGTAAAGAAAAAAATCGTGGCGCTTTGGCAATTATACGAAGAAGCCTTGGAATACTACCCGAACTTGATGTTCGCACTTTCCCATTTATTTTTCCAGGGATAGAAATAGCAGAACTGAACAAATATCAAGAACAAATAGCTTTCATGATTGCAGCTCTCTATGCTCTTTACAATTCTGGATCAGCGGACATCCCTCCTAATGAAGAGCCCTACTGGAATTTGGGAGATTCATTCAGAGTTCTTTCTGAAAATGATGAGAAAGGCTCTAAAAGCATAGAGGGTCGTTTTATTGCTCTATTAAATACACATCAAGATGATCTCATACAGCATTTAAAAAAAAGCGTAAGTTTGCTGAAATCAAGAAAGATCCCTATAAATTGGGTTGTATTAGCAGAAGATATACAATATTGGGAATACTCCGAGAGGATAACCCAGAGCCGTTGGGCTCAATCATTCTATAGTTCAAAAATTTAATAAGAGATTAATAAAAAAAATTAAAAAAAAGAGGTATAAAAACTATGTTTGTAGAAATACATATTATTCAAAATTTTGCTCCATCTTGTCTAAATCGAGATGAATCGAATTCACCAAAGGATTGCATCTTCGGAGGTTATCGCAGGGCACGTATCTCAAGTCAATGCATTAAACGAGCAATGCGGGATCAAATCTTTCCAAAAATTTTGAAAAAAGTGAACCTAGCTTCAAGAACACTTAAAGCTGCCGAGCTCATTGAGAGAGAATTGATTTCGAGAGATAAGGATGAAGCCGAAGCGAAACTTATCAGTAAGAACATTATTGAGACTCTTGGATTAAAGTTGGATAACAATGCAAAAACCAAGGTTTTATTGTTTTTAGGACATGGAGAAATCTCTGCTCTTGCTGATTTATGTGAGAACTATTGGGATGTTCTCAATGCTGAAGAAATGGATAAAAAAAGCAAAAGTTATAAAGATCTTACAAAGAAAGTAAAAAATTCTTTGGATGGAAAAAAGGCGGCAGATTTGGCGTTATTTGGGAGAATGATCGCAGAATTACCGAAGAATAGGGTTGATGCCGCTTCACAAGTAGCTCATGCAATATCTACTAATCGTCTCAAAATAGATTTTGATTTCTTTACCGCTTTAGATGAAGAATTATCTAAGGATGAACAAGGAGCTGCAATGATGGACACAATTGAATTCAATTCAGCTTGTTATTATCGATACTCAAATGTCGATGTGAAGCAACTAATGTCCAATCTACAAGATGATAATGACCTTACAAGGGAAACTCTAAAATGTTTCATCGAAGCAACCATAAAAGCTGTACCCACGGGTAAACAGACCTCGATGGCTGCCCAAAACCCTCCGTCCTTTGTTATGACCGTGGTAAGAGAGGATAATTTATGGTCATTAGCAAATGCATTCGCAACACCTATAAAAAACGAGCAAGGAAATCTTATTGGTGATTCAATTACAGCTTTGGTTAAGTATTGGAATCAGCTTAAAAAGATGTATGGAGATTCAGAAATAAAAAAAGCTTCATTAATATCCCATGATGGAGACTTGGGCGAATTAAAATCCATTCAAGTTGATTCACTGGAAAATCTCATCAACTCTACTATCTCAGCAGTTAAATTCTAGGAGGTTTTCAATTGCACACTCTATTATTACAATTATACGGACCGATGCAGTCTTGGGGTTCAGAAAGTAAGTTTATTTTAAGAACTACGAATCGAGACCCTACGAAGAGTGGTGTTATTGGATTATGCTCATCAGCATTAGGATGGAAAAGAGACGCAGACATATCTCCCTTACTATCTCTCCGAATGGGGGCAAGAGTAATTAATCCGGGGGTACTGATGAAAGATTATCAAACTGCAGAAGATGTAATATTCGCTAAGGGTTCAGGGAAAAAGACCGTCGTCTCTACTAGATATTTCCTTTCAGATGCTAATTTTCTCATAGGACTAGAAGGGGAGGACTATGTGTTCCTTGAAAAATTACATAACGCATTACATCATCCAAAACAGTGTATCTTTTTAGGTAGAAAAAGTTATGTACCCTCAAAACCAATCTATATCCCTGATGGGTTGAGAAAGAATGAAGATTTAGAGAGTGCATTAATCAATTATCCAATTCAGAGTTTAAACAAAGAAAAAGAAAAAGGAACAATAGAATTAATTATAGAAGTACCTATAAGTGAAGCCCATGAGATACGACTTGATCAGCCTTCTAATGATAGTTTCATGACAAGAAAATTCTATAAACGAGGAATTGTAAAAAAGACAATTCAAGTTAAAATGGTGAAGAAATAAAATGTACTTGAGTAAAGCTTATTTAAACACACAGAATTCTCAAGTTATTCACAATCTTGGAGATGTTTATGAGTTACATCGCACTTTAAGCACATTATTTCCAAATACAACAAATAAGAAATCATTCAGAAAAAAATTCCAGATTCTCTATAGAATTGAAGAATTACAAGATAATAGACCTCCATATCTCCTCATTCAATCGAAGACTATTCCAGAATGGTCAAAACTCCTTGATAAATATCCTAATTATTTTAAAAGTACTCCAAAATCGAAGGAGTTGAAAGTTCTCCTCAACTTATTACGAGAAGGACAAACTTGTATTTTTAGACTAAAAGCAAACCCAGTAAAACGCCCCCCTCCAAAAAGATTTGGAAAAGGTAGATACCAAGGTAAAACAAATCGAATCCCTCTCCAAAAAGAGGAAGAATTGATAAAATGGCTCGAAAGGAAGAGTATCACGGCCGGATTTAAATTGAAAAAATTTCAAACTTCGAATGAGACTAGTGTATATGAGGTTCAAATTAGAAATTTTCCAAAAGCGAGAATAACAACACCGTATCGTTATCAGAAAATAACGGGAAGTAAAAAACAGGATATTTTATCCTTTCATAGTGTATTATTTGACGGTCATTTACAGATAATAGACATTAAGGAATTTAAGGATACCATAATTAATGGAATTGGCCCAGGTAAAGCATTTGGATTTGGTCTGCTTTCTGTATATCCATTAAAAAAATGATTTATTATAATTTTCTTCCATTAAAATGTTATCTGGAGGGAAATCAAAAGTTTAAAAGTTTGTCGGATTTAGACCGATCATTGTATAAAAGAAAAGGTGATTAAAATAAAAGATCTTCATGAATTACCAAGAGTAAAGGATAGTTTATCATACATCTATATTGAGCATGCGAAAATTCGACAACATGGGCATTCCATCGCAATTTACAATCAAGACGGAATTACTCCTGTTCCTTGTGCTACTTTGAATATGATCATGCTTGGACCCGGTACAGATATAACCCATGCTGCTATTAAAAATCTTGTCGAAAATGATTGCCTAATATTATGGTGTGGGGAACAAGGTGTCCGATCGTATGCTCAAGGTCTCGGAAGGACGCGTAGTGCCAAGAATGTAATTTATCAAGCTATTTTATGTAGTATCCCTAAATTCCGGCTTTTAGTTGCGAAGAAAATGTACATTATGCGATTTGAAGATACTATTTCCTTTATTGCATCCATAAAACAATTACGAGGAAAAGAAGGAGCAAGAATGCGAAAAGTATATATTGATAATAGTTCTCGCACAGGTGTAATCTGGAAAGGTCGTTCTTATAAAAGAGATTCTTGGTTTAGCACTGATCCGATTAATCGGGCAATTTCCTCTGCTAACTCCTGTTTATATGGGATGTGTCATGCGGCGATTGTTGCTTTAGGGTATAGTCCTGCATTGGGGTTCATACATACCGGAAAACAACTTTCCTTTGCATATGATATTGCTGATCTCTATAAAACAGAAATTACTATTCCACTAGCATTTGATATTGTCAGTGAGAGCACCAAAAATATATCAAGACGAGTTCGTCTAGCCAGTCGAGAATATTTCCGAAAACATAAATTTTTAAAACGAATTGTTAAAGACATAAAAACAGTTTTAGATATAAAAGAACACTTAAATTCCTCCGAAAAAAGGATATTAGATGTGAATCATTTAGAATTACGAGACTATGACACTGATGATGCACTTCCTGGATATCTATGGGATCCTGAACAAGGATTTCAAGAAGGTGGAAAAAATTTCGATGATTCATAATACCAAAGAAAGGCGATTTATTATTCCAAAATTAATGATGTTTATAACCGAAAATGTATCTTCTGGTCTTAGGGGTGAATTAACAAAATGGATGCTCCAATTAAAACCTGGTGTCTTTATTGGAACATTGAGCTCTCTTGTAGGGGAGAAATTATGGGAAAAGATCCAAAAAAAGCAAGAAGAGGGAGGTGCAATCTGGGTAAAAGGAGCAAATACAGAACAAAGATTTAAGCTTTTTAAAAGTGGAAACACTAATTGGTCAGTCAGTGATTTTGAGGGGTTACAATTAATCACACATCCTAATAAAAAATTAATTAAGAAAAGATCCATTCCAAAAAATAGACAAGAATTCCATGAACAAAAAGAAACAACCAAAAAAACCAAAAAAAAGATTAGATCTCAAGAAATTCCACAAGTAAATTGGAATACTGAAAATACTCCTATAAATTTTGTCACAAGAAAGGTTGTTATTAAGAGTGAATCTACGGAAATGATAACTTCATTTTCGGGAACTTCCGCATATGGTGAATATCCTCCTAAAAATTTATGGAGCCTACCATGGACAGAAGATATAAAAAACATTGGAGAATCTCTCTTAAGATTTTTAATTAATCTTGAAAATTTGTTGGAACAACCCTATTATAATAAAAAAATCTTATGTATAGACATTGAAACAACGGATTATTTACCCAAAGCATATGAGGGTTTTGTTAATATTATAGGAATAGCTCTCCTCGATTTAAAAGAACAACGAGATAGAAATTTAAGTCTAAAACTTTTTCAAGCTTTTAACATGATGAGAAAAAGGCATGAAGTTCCTTTGTTATTGACATTAATTTCTCCTTACCTTAAGAATGTCGATATCGTTTTAGTGTTTAATAAAAATTTTGATATAAAGATTATTAATACAATAATTAATAAGTTCGCTCTAAAGATTAACCTTCTAACAAAGGTAATCGATCTTCAAGATTTCTTTCCTAATTTAAAATCTCTTGAAGATTCCTTAACAAAACTAGTTGGCGTAAAACGAAATACTACCGAAAAAGGAAAATATTCTGAGTACTATCAATTATTTAAAGGACAAGGTAGAACAGGATACAATAAAAAAATAGAACCGATTGGAACTTATAACTTAATTGATACACTAACTCCTCTATTTATGTATTTAATATTAAATACACATAAAAAATAATAAGTAAGGTGATAAAAGACAAAAAACAATTAATGTATCAATATTGTTTAAAGTGATGTGAAAAGAATGAAGTTTATCAGCTTAAAATACCAAAATTTTTTATCTTTAAAAAATATAACCGATTCTTCATTTCGGAAGAAAAAAAGACTATTGTCCCCACGCATGTGGGGGTGTACCGTAAAGTAAAGTCAAGTAAAGTAAGTAAAGTAAAATTGTCCCCACGCATGTGGGGGTGTACCGTATATTTACCCTTTTTAGGAGGGGATATGGAAATTGTCCCCACGCATGTGGGGGTGTACCGCTCTTCCTTTAACTTTTTTAGTTGATAATTCTATTGTCCCCACGCATGTGGGGGTGTACCGAAAAATAGTTGTTCGAGCAACAAAAAATATTCATTGTCCCCACGCATGTGGGGGTGTACCGTATAGATAATAATGGCGGGGTAAGGTTTTCTCATTGTCCCCACGCATGTGGGGGTGTACCGTTCAGAATTACCCAACTTCTCAAACTCAATATATTGTCCCCACGCATGTGGGGGTGTACCGTCCTAACCCTAATTGCGTGAAAATATATCGCCATTGTCCCCACGCATGTGGGGGTGTACCGGGTTCTAATATTATTAGAGAGGGAAGTATTCCATTGTCCCCACGCATGTGGGGGTGTACCGCTTCATTTTCTCTCTTTTTCAATGCTTTCAAAATTGTCCCCACGCATGTGGGGGTGTACCGTTTTAAGAAAGAGAAAAAGAATTATAGTAGAAATTGTCCCCACGCATGTGGGGGTGTACCGATATTACCAAAACTAAAAATGATCCTATAGCAATTGTCCCCACGCATGTGGGGGTGTACCGCAAACATCTATAACAGATGATTTTATAGACCCATTGTCCCCACGCATGTGGGGGTGTACCGATACTAATGAAAAAATGTATGAAATTATAGAATTGTCCCCACGCATGTGGGGGTGTACCGATTGAAGATGCAGCAATTATTCAAATAGAATTATTGTCCCCACGCATGTGGGGGTGTACCGTATAGACTGAACACTTCTGCTCCAATAATACCATTGTCCCCACGCATGTGGGGGTGTACCGGATGTGTGTCTTAAAACTCTTTCTATATTAACATTGTCCCCACGCATGTGGGGGTGTACCGCACCCAGATAGCGCATAATTTCATATCCCACCATTGTCCCCACGCATGTGGGGGTGTACCGTATTGCGCCAGGAATAAAATGGTTAAATAAAAATTGTCCCCACGCATGTGGGGGTGTACCGGGAATTAAATTTGAAAAAGTAATGACATTAGAATTGTCCCCACGCATGTGGGGGTGTACCGACAATATTTCACGACTATGGAGGAGACTTGAAATTGTCCCCACGCATGTGGGGGTGTACCGGATTTTCCAAAAGCTGTAATTGGCATACAAACATTGTCCCCACGCATGTGGGGGTGTACCGGTAATAATATATAATAATTTTAATCAACAAAAATTGTCCCCACGCATGTGGGGGTGTACCGAGGAAGATATTACAGATTTAGGAAATTACATAATTGTCCCCACGCATGTGGGGGTGTACCGTTATTTGGGAAAAAACAGAATTAGGTGACAAAATTGTCCCCACGCATGTGGGGGTGTACCGTCTTGATGAGGTTAATGAATTTATACGATATTATTGTCCCCACGCATGTGGGGGTGTACCGCGGACTTATGAATCTAAATCTAACATAATTCAGTTGTCCCCACGCATGTGGGGGTGTACCGGAAGATATTACCTCCCTTATCGAAGTTTATTCGTTGTCCCCACGCATGTGGGGGTGTATCGAGCCATTATAAAGTAATAACTTATTCAGATGATTAACGTTTCAGATAAACTCGAAAA
>JAHLWJ010000188.1 GCA_019057975.1 Promethearchaeota archaeon
TCATTACATAATGGTTTCCCACAAATAGCACATTTAGAAACTGCTTCTTTTTCACACTCAGTGCATATCTCCATGATAACAATCTTATAAAATCAAATGTATGAATGTAATAATTCAAGTGTAATTATAAAAACTTGTTTAATAACAAATAAGCAATATAATTATATTATTAATAAAATTATTGAATAAGATGGAGAGAAAACAATTAATTAGGTATTTAGGAATTGCTCTGGTGTTTTCAAGTATTATTTTAACAATAATTTCTATCTCTCTTGCTTTTCTAATAGGCTCTCTAAAATTAACTTATTTTGAAAATGAAAACATAGATATTGAAAACATTTCTGTCAAAATGCGAGATGGGATTTCAATCAAAGGTTTAATTTATGTAGATAATGATTTAAAAGAAAATGATACGAACTCAGTTCCAACAATATTATTACTTCACGGGATTAATGGAAGAAAGGAGCATAAAGTCAGTATTATTTATCAATTTGTGAAGCTTGGATATGCAGTTGTTTCAGTGGAACAGCGAGGTCATGGAGAATCAGGAGGTCCTAGTGGATTTTTAGGAAAAGAACCAGATGATATGAGTGAAGTGATTGATTTTATTGAAAATAATTATGGCTTTGCTAATACTTCACATATGGGATTATTAGCTTATTCGTTTGGTGGTGGTATTGGAGCAATCCTACAAGCAAAAGACGATAGAATAAATGCTGTAGTACTTTATCATCCATTATCGTCTTTGGATAACTTAACAGACAGAATCCCTCTTCAGAACCTTATTGGGTCAACCACACAACTAACTAATATAGATGACATTCAAGATGCTTTTGATATTGCTAATGTAAGTAATAGTGAGAATTTATTATTATTACAAGGAGAATCAGATGTTATAATATCACAAAATGATACTCAAGATTTCTATAATCATTTAAACGGTACAACCCGAACTGATATCGAGTTGAAATTAAGACCCGGTTTAGGGCATGAAGGAAATGAGAAGGATAAGACTTCATTAAAGTATTCTATTGCATGGTTTAAACACTTTTTTCAAAATTCTTCGATTAACATCACAGATCTAGATACAGAAATCAATAAAATCACATTATTTAATTACAATTTTCCTCATAACAATGTTTCAGAGATTATCATTATTGTTTCAGCTATATTTCTCTTTATAGGCTTGAGTGTGTTAGTATTACAAAATAAAATTATACCTTATTGGGACCAATTGCCAATTAAACCAGTCATTGACGAGTCACGTGAAGGTAAGACAAGATATAATAAGATGTTAATCTATCGTTCAGTAAGCTATCTAGGTGTTGCTTTACTATCGGGAATTATATTTTCAGTTTTCAATAGTTCGTTATTATTTGGATATTTCATTTTTTTTCCAATTGTAACAATTATTATAATGCTATTTATCCCAAGTGAACTACATTCCAGCTGGAAAGTAGAATGGAAGAATGGGATTAAAAATAATATATTTACCTCACTCTACTCACTTTCTATAGTGATTATCCCCACAATCTATTTTATTGTGTTCTATAATTTAGTAACACAATTAACCATGACTTTTACTATTCCCTTTATTAGATTTGAGTCAATACCATATTTGGTTATAGGATTAGGTTCCGGAATTATGGATTATCTGTATTTAAGAGAAATGAAAGGAAGGCATCCAATGATTTTGATGATTATTCGCCCTTTATCTCTCCTTATATTCTTAGCTTTTGTCCCAGTTCCCCCTTTCCCTATATTGGGTGGAATTACGTCTCATATTCTTTTTATACTATTAATGGGTGTAATAATTTATTTTATTAGGAATTTAGTTATATTTCTGTCAAAATTCTACAAGAACAGTTTTTCTATGTTCCTATTGGTAATGTTACCATTTGTTATATTCTATATACGAGTGTTCTTTAGAATTGTATAGTATTTATAGTGGAGTTCATTATTTCAACTCATACTTAGGTTTTCTTTTTCCGAAGAAAGCACTTGCAGCTTCATCCGCATCTTTAGAGGAGAAAGTCAATACGATAGAACTATTTTCAAATTGGATAATACTATTTAAACTCGGAGAATCTAACGATAAATTAAGGGCTTCTTTCGTCATACGTAAACCTAAAGGGCTTTTAGTTAACATTTCTTCTGCTAATTTTATTGCTTCATTCAAAAGGTTTTCTTTATCAACAACTTTTAGAATAAATCCGATCTTCTCAGCTTCTTTACCTCCAACACCTCTACCGCTATAAAGAATTTCAGAAGCTCTTGAAAGACCAATAAGACGCGGAAGGAAATAACTACCTCCCATATCTGCCCCAGTTAATCCAATATTAATAGAACCATTTATAAAATTTGCATCTTCACTAGCGATTCTAATATCTGCTGCCATTGCAAATGCAAAACCACCTCCTACTATTGAGCCATGAACAGCCGCTATAATTGGCTGTGAAATTTTCCTCATTTTCATTATGATTTGAGTTATCCACCATTGATGGTACATTTTTCTCTTTACCGGTTCTGACATATTCAAGTAATAAAATTTGTTATATCCTTCTGGATTGTTTTTTGAATTTAAAATTAAACCCTCTTGAAGATCTGTTCCTGCTGAAAAAGCTCTTCCTTCCCCTCGTAAAATCAATACTCGACATTCTAAATTTATCATTAATTGATCTAATATATGATGAAGCTCTTCTTCCATTTGGAATGATATTGCATTTAATTTTTCAGGTCTGTTTAAAGATAAAACCCCTATTCCATTTTCGTGTAATTCAAATTTAATAGTTTTATACTCCATTCTTTTTCCCATTTTTTTCGTTATTTCATAATTTTGGATATTTCGGCTTCCTTTTTTCAAAAAAGGCCGATACTCCTTCTTTTATATCTTTGGATGTTCCACATAATGTCTGTGCTCGATTTTCTAATTGAATTATCGTTTCTAAACTTGGTGAATCAAGTGATAGATTAATTGCTTCCTTAGTCATTCTAAGTCCTAGTGGACTTTTTGCAAGTAGATCTTCTGCTAAATCCATTGCTGCTTTTAATAAGCTATTCTCATCGCCATCTATTATTTTAAAAACGAGACCAATTCTCATAGCTTCTTTGGCATCAATAAATCGTCCTGTATATAAAATCTCAGCCGCTCGGGACATTCCTATAAGCCGAGGGAGAAAAAAACTAGTACCAACATCAGAGCCCGAAAGACCCAATTTAATAAATGCATTATTAAATCGTGCTTTTTCACCAGCAATTCGGATATCTGAAGCTAAAGTAAGAGCAAATCCTCCTCCAGTTGCTGCTCCATGTATTATAACGATGATTGGTTGACTAATTTTTCTCATTTTTACGATAACTTGACTAAGGCGCCATTGAAAATACATTCTAGTTTTTAAAGTCTCAGGAATATCCAAATAATAAAATTTTTTATAATTTTCTGGTTTTTTCTTAACATTTAAAAGGTTTACTTCCCTTAAATCTAAACCTGCACAGAACTCACTTCCTTCGCCTTTTAAAATAAGGACTCTACAATCCAAATTAACAATTAAATTATCGAATATTGTATGTAAATCCTCAAACATTTGAAATGACATAGCATTTAATTTATCAGGTCTATTTAGCGTTAAAATTCCAATACCATCTTCCCTCAATTCAAATTTAATTGTCTCAAAATCCAATTTTTAAACCTCAAAATTGTTTAATAATCTTAATTAGATATCTATAGATAAGATTAATTAACTTAAAAATCCATAAAAACTAATTTTATACTTAATACTTTAATTAAAAACTCTAAGTTTTATATTCAAAAACAAGATTCAAATATGATTTCAACAATTAATAGCTCATCGGAAAGAACTTTAAAGCTAAAACGAAATCTTCTTTCAAGCAAGTACGAATTATGTATTGAACGTATGAAATATTTTACTGAGATTTATAAAAAATATCCAAATGATCCAGAAATTATAAAAAGAGCAAAAGCAGTAGCTCACACACTAAATAACATGACAATTTTCATCAGGGATGATGAATTACTGGTAGGGAATGAAACAAGTAAAAATTTAGGAGAAAAGATTAATCTTGATTTGTATTCATATGATGGAACTTTGGATAATAGTAAGAGTATTAAAAAATATGAAAAAAGGAAACTACAACCTTTTTTTATGGAAGAAAATGAAATTAATGAATTATTAAATATAATTCCTTTTTGGAAGGGTAAAGCTTTATATAGTGATATCATCTCGCAAAAAATTTATGATGGAAAGTTAATTACAGGAATGGATAGAATTGGTTCAACAGCACCTAATATTGCTATACATCAAGGGACAACAGAGGGTCACCTTTGCGCAGGATATGAAAAACTTCTAAAATTAGGGTATACAGGAATTATTAAAGAAGCTGAATCATATCAATCAAAAATGAAAACTAACGACTATGAATATAAAGATAAATTTAATTTCTATGAAGCCGTAAAAATTTGTTATAATGCCGCTATTCAATTTTCAAGGAGATATTCTGATCTTGCTTATAAAATGGCTTTAAATGAAAAAAATGAGCAAAGAAAGAAAGAACTTAAAATTATTGGAGCAACGATGGAGAAATTTACTAAGGAAACTGCTAGTTCATTCTATGAGGCAATTCAACTTATTCACTTTACTCAAAATATCATAAATATAATCTACCAAAGAAGTGTCGTTGCTTTAGGTAGGCTAGATCAAATTCTATGGCCATATTATAAGAGAGATAAAGAAAAATATAAAATTACAAGAGATTTTGCGTTAGAGTTGATTGAAGAATTAAATTTGAAGTTAACTTGGAATGTTACATTATTACCTACAGATTATACTACTATCTCAAATGCTCTTGGACTAAATACACAAACAATAACCATTTCAGGTGTAGATAAAGAAGGAAAAGATACTACAAATGAAATTTCATATTTGTTTCTTGAAGCATATAAAAATATTAAAGCACTAACTACTGATCTCTCAATAAGAGTTCATAAGAATACTCCAGACAAATTCTTAAAAGAAGCATTAAAAGTCTTTCAATCTACTTCAGGAATTGCCTTTTATAATGATGATATAATTATTCCAGCCATGGAAAAAGCAGGATATACAAGAGAGGATGCTCATAACTATGCTATAATAGGATGTGTGGAACCTACGAGTCAAGGGAATACATTTGCAGCAACAGGTCGAATATTTATTAATTTACCTGGTGTTCTTGAACTTACTTTAAATAATGGATATTGCAATTTAACAAATCAAATAAGTGGATTAGAAACAGGAGACCCTATCAACTTTCTAACTTATGATGATTTGTACAAAGCTTTCATTCATCAATTGCGCTATAACATTGAAAAATCTGTAAAAATTGCTAAAATTGGAGATGAGGAGACGTATAAATTTTTACCGCAACCATTTGTTTCTGCTATCATTGATGGCTGTATAGAAAAAGGTAAGGATTATACAGCAGGAGGAGCAATTTATAACTTCTCTTCTATTACCGCTTATGGCTTTGCAACTTTAGTAGATTCATTGTATAATATAAAAAAAGTAGTTTATGAAGAGAAATTAATGACGATGCCTGAACTAATTCAAATCTTGGGTTCTAATTTCAGGGGACAAGAAGAACTTAGACAGAAATTAATAAATAAATACAATAAATGGGGAAATGATAAAGAGGATATTGATCAACTAGCAAAACAGCTTTGGGATTTATTCTGCTCTGAGGTAGTCAAACATCAGTGTATAAGAAATGGCCGTTATAATCCTGGAGCTTACTCCATGGGAATACATGTTATAGAAGGATTATTCACTAAAGCTTCTGCTGATGGAAGAAAAGCCATGCAAGCATTATCAAATAGCCTTTCTCCAGTTAATAACGTAGAAAAAGAAGGACTTACGGCAATTTTAAATTCGGTTGCTAAACTAAATTATGATTATGCTACAAATGGTATTGCATTAAACATCCGAATCCATCCTCAAAATCTTTCAAGTGAAGAAAATATTGAGAAATTCTCTTATCTTCTAAAAGGATATTTTGATAAGGGAGGAATGCAGGTACAACCAAATGCCGTTTCAACAGAAACTTTAAGAGATGCCCAGAAAAATCCCGAAAAATATCCTGATTTAATCGTAAAAGTTGGAGGATATAATGCTACTTTTGTAGATCTTGGTACTCCAATCCAAAATGATATTATCGATAGAGTAGAACATAAATTATAATCTGTTTATATTATGGATTTTTTATGATTCAAAAGGTAAAAATTTGACAATTTGCTATCAATGTGACATTGTAATAAAGGATATTCCATACCGGTGTAAATTCTGTGGTATGGTTTTTTGTAATAAGCATAGATTACCTGAAAATCATAATTGCCCTTTCGATTTAAGAAAAAAGGATATTGATTATAATTTATTAGATGAAACTCATCTACTTTATCAAGATGCACTAGAATTTATGAGCGGAGAATTAACAGTAGCTAAAATATACGATTATGTTACTACTAAATCGATGACTAAATCGGAAGCTATTGAGCTATTAAATTATTTCATAGAAAATAGTGAAAATAGTGAAATTAGAAAGGTTAGCACCCTTGCATTTAAAATATTAAATCTTAAAAGCGACAGAGCATACAGCATTCTTGAAAGTTGCCTTCTTTCAGATGAAGATCCCGAAGTGAAAAAAACTGTTAAAAATGTAATTTTGTATAATTTTCCAAAAAAAAGTAGAGACTTATTGATTTGGATCAGGAAGCACGATAAAAATTTAAAAGAGGAGAGTTAATTATTTGAAAGTGTTACATATTTGTATACCTTCTTTTGCTTTTAATTATCTCTATTTCTGTTGCGGTGGTTTCAAAAATTCGAGAATTTGTTAAAGTTTTTGTAATTTTTTTCACTTCCTCTACGTATTTTATTTAAAAAAAAAAAAATTAGATTGGTATATTTTTAATTTTACCGTTAATTTCTTCGAGTGCACCTATGCTATCCATATCTACTTTCCGAATGCCAGTAAAACTCCAAAATCCAATTGTACATAAAATACCAATCAAACTAAAGTAAATAAACAAAGATTGAATCCCAAATATGAGCGCTAATGGTCCTGAAATTAGTGCCCCGATAGGTGATATTGCTGAAGATAAGGCATAATCAATTGAAGTTACTCGTCCAAGCTTATCAGCAGGAACCGTAGTTTGTACAAATGTTTGATAGAGAGAATTAATTATTGGTAGATTGAATCCCAGAATGGCCCCACCTAATCCTAAAATAATAAATGAGCCAGGGGGAGCTATAGCAAATATCAGATACCCAATCAATGCTATTACTAGACTAATGAATATTACTCTGATCTTATTATTCCAATTTTTTTTAACTGATGTCAGTATTGCCCCAGAAATCATTCCTCCTGTGAAAAACATTTGAGCAATTGCTATATGTCCTACATTTCCTCCATGAAAGTCTAAGATAAATAGGGCCATAAGCGAGTCAACTGGTCTTATTAAGAAATTTAGAAGCATTGATAAGACTATCATTATAATAACACCGGGAATAATTTTTAATGTTTTAAGTCCTAATCTAAATTCTTTTAAAAAAGAACTTTTTTCAACTTTTTCTTCTTTTAGACTGATCTGCTTAACTGATGGTATGGTTATCAGTAATAATGGTATCAAAGCGATAAAAAATGTAATAACATCGACCCAAAGAATCATATAAAATGACAAATACACTAATAATGTTGCTCCGATAAAGGGCGCAAAAAGCTGAACTACACCAGTAAATAAAAAGTTAATACCATTAATCCGTGATAATTTCTCTTTAGGAACCATCGTCGGAATAATTGCGCTAACCGTAGGTACATGGAATGCTTGAAATATACTACGTACGCTTATGAATATAAAAACAACCCAAATATTAGCTACCCCAAATTGAAATAATAATATCAATATAAATGTAGCAAACGCCTGCATTGAATCCACGATTAAAATTAAGGTCTTTCGATTAATTCGATCAGCAACAACACCGGCAAAAGGCATACAAATTGTCATCATTAGTACATATAAAAATGAAGCAAAAGCACTTATCATCGGATCGTTATAAATATCTGCTATCCAAAAGATTATTACAAAAAACACCACCATCGATCCGAGCAAAGAAAATAATTGCCCGGACCAAAAAAACAAATAACTCTTAAATGTTTCCTTATTTGCAGTTTCTTCCATTATACATCCCCTAATTACCTATTTTTTTTCCCTAATTTCCATTTTTAATTAAATTTTACAATTTATCAATTAGTTCTTTTAATTTTGATATTACTTCGTCTGAAGTACTCGTGAATTTAAACTCACCT
>JAHLWJ010000189.1 GCA_019057975.1 Promethearchaeota archaeon
TCGTCTGATCTACAAACAACTTCAGTCAAATTACAGAATTGAAAAGGTTGCATAACGATCTCTCCGCAATTGTGACTTCTTATACCGTTAGCACAAAACTCGTGGACATCAGAAACCGTGACATCATAAACTTTTTCCATACCGAGTTTAGTAATAGATTTAATCTTATCTGAAAAAGTTTCTTTATACGGCTTTCGGGTATAAGAATCTACAACCTTTTGAAGCTTTTCTACTTTTGCAGGCTCGTGAAAACCAATAATAGCATGATAAAGAATGATATTATCCTTCGAAATAACAAGTTCGTGATTAGCCTGACAATAATATTCTTTAAGTTCTCTATTTGAATCTGGGAGAAGTTTCATACCAGCATCTTTTCTATTTTCATAAACTTTTGAAATTATACCCATTCGAGAAAGCATACGTTGAATTACTCGAAGACGGAGAAGATTTGATTGTCCAAGTCTAACAGAATATCCTTTTTTCAAGTTTCCTTGAACTGATCCATCTGCATCAAACATCCCTCTAATAAACCCTCTTTGGAAATCAGAAGAAGTTCGTTCTGTAATTTCTGTGGGATTCTTTTCTAAAGTAATTCCATATTTTTCACAAAGTTTATAAAGACCTACACATGCAACTTGAAAAGTTTTGTTTTGTTTGTTATATACATTTGTAAGATCAGATCTAGAAGATACTAAACTTTTAGTGTAACTCAAAGCCAATTCAGACATATATTCTGCCGATTCTTCCCAGAAACGCAAATAACCCATATGATTTCTGTTTTCGGAAGTAGATTTAATAATACCTCCATCTCCCATTATTTCTCCAATAAGCCACCCTTCGTTAAAAGTTCCTCCATTTCCAACCCAAGTGTTACCAGATCTATGATTTGAAATATATATTTCATCACCACAAATAAGATCTGAAAGTTTACACCATTCTCCAATAAATTTCTGTTTATTGATTTTAGATTTCAATTTCTTAAGAAGAGGATGATTATCTGTGAGTTTCAGAATAAATCCTTTGTCTGTTTTTAGTTCATAAACATCTTTAATCCCGGTTTCAAAAAAACCTTCGCTTTCAGTAAGATGAGATTTTCCATTAACATAAAGATGAGTTTTAACACCAATTAATTCATGAACTTGGCGAGGACCTAATGTAGTTTGAATCCAAGTATCACCAGCTACACATGGATTCATACCTACATGATTAATTTTATCTCCTAAAAACTCTGTTCTACGTTTTGGAAGAACCTTTTTCAACCCAGAACGGTTCATAATACCACGTTCTCCAGTCCCAGATTCAGCCAAAGCTATCCATTCTTTCATAAATTGAATCTGAGAAGGTTTTACATTATAAGCAGCAGAATTGTTAGATAAATAACGCTGAGAATTATTAAGCCAAATAGGACCATTTTTACAATCTCTCATTTCTTGGTCATCCAAATCACTAATAGATATTAAAGCTGAATTATGAACTAAAACCCCAGAACAGACAAAATTGTGATTTTCTTCAACTTCAATATCATAAGTATCAGTTTTCCCTGCATTATAAATCCCATGAATATGAACTAAAGAAATAACATCATCATCGGTAGGAAATCCTAAAATATCATCTTTGGTTAAATCTCCTGCCTCTTTCCAAATAAAATCTGTAGAATTTTCTGGGTTATTAAAAACAGCAACTCGGTGATTAGTTGTGCAGATAAGAGGCTCTGAAATTCCAGAATGAACAATCTTGATAACTTCTTGAACCCCTTGTTCGACAAAAGCAATGACTTTTTTCCAACCATTAATCGTTTTAACTAAATCACCAACATTGATCTCTTGAATCTCTTTATAAGTTTTTTCACCAGTCTCTTTCAACATATCAACTTTCTGTCCTTTAGCAATACATCTTCTAACTCCTCCAGCTACTACAATTTGACCAATTTTACAAATGATGTCGTGAACATTTAAAGTAGAGAGTCTATTTTTTCCAGCTTCACGTCTTACTTTAATTGTTTCATGAATAAAATGATGCAATTCTTTAAGAGGATCTGGACCAGAAGAACGACCACCTGAAGTCATTAGACGTGCACCTTTTGGTCTAAGCTTAGAATAATCAAAAGTAATTTGACTACCATTAAATTCAGCTGTTAAACATTTGATAAGAGAATCACACCATCCTTCTTTGCTATCTCCGATTGTGAAAAAACTACTTTTTGAAGAATCTGTAGGAATAGATAATTCAGGGAATTTGTTTACATTATATTTTTCAACACTGAAACCTACACCTGTCCCAGACATACTCAAATACATAATATCAGCTAAATCTTTGAATGATTCTGGGGCAGAAAAAGAACAATTATACACGCAAACATTACATCTTTCAGCCGCAGAACCAGCAAATTGTAGTAAACGCATGCTAGGCATAACTTCCATATTAAGTAAGGATTCTCTGATTCTTTGATAATTTCCTACTTCCAGTTTATCTCCACACTTGGATTTAACAAAATTAATGTAACGATCTACTGTTTCAGTCCATAATTCTCTACGTTCTTGATCCGGAATCCATTTAGAATAGGTGCGAGAATAAACAAATTCTCGTAAAGGATCTGAATTAAAAAATTTGCTAGAATTGTCTGCTAAAACTTGAAGTTCTTTAGTGATATAATTCTGTTGCCTGAGTTCTTTATGTTTTTCTCGATAAAGAATATAAGATCTTGCTGTTTCAAAAAACTTATTTTCCATTAAACTTTTTTCAACTTTATCTTGAATTTCTTCAACAGTATATTTTTTGGATTCAAGGGAAGAAAGAACATCTTGTGTGATTTTTTGACTATCAGAAGTAATGTCAGATGATTCTTGGTTATTTCCTAAAGCTTTTTGAATAGCATTCAAAATTTTCTTTGAATCAAAAAGAACAACTTCTTGGTTGCGTTTGACGATTTCCATTTTTGTTTTAATAATTTTTTAATTGTTAAATCAATTTTATTTAAATAAACTCAAAATAATTTAATCAATAATATTATATTTTAATTCTTTTTATTTTTAAATGGTTAGTATTGAAATGACTTTTTTGTTATTTTTGGTGTTATTTTATTATAATGTTTAATTATAATAAAATTATCTTATTTTTATATTTTGTAATATTACAGAAATAATCTCATTTTTATATTTTACAAAAATAATCTTTTTGGATTTGGTTCTGTGCTTTTTTTTAGACTATCTTCTCTTTTTCTTTTTGGTGATGGTTTATCGTCAATATCCATAGCAATCACTCCATATTCCTCGTAACTATTTTGAGTAAATGCTTTTAGTTTGGTGTTTTCTAACAAAAGGTGTTCAATGTTTTTCTTCATACACTTTTTATTTTCATTACAAAATGGTAAATAAGTAGTTCCAAATCTAGCTTCACGATTATTACAGTTTACATTTTGGCACCCAAAACCATCATTAACTGTATTTTTCTTTTCCATAGAAAAATTATTGTCATTATTGCCACTATAAAAATTTTGAGATTTTTCAAAATTGCTTCTAATTTCTTTATTAAAGTCGTAATAGTTACTTTCTTGAAACTTATCTCTGACTCTTTCAAATTCTCTTCCGAAATCTCTTTCAGTGTTCAAATCTTCATCAGATTCAAAGATAAAACTAGGGGAGCTTACACCGTAATAATCCATAATTATATAAATATTTATAGTTTATTAATATTATTAATTGTATATTTTTAATTTTAAAATCAATTTTATTAATATTTATAAAAATTGACAAATAAAATAAAATAATAGATATAAAAATGTCGAAAGAACTTAATGTTATAGGTATAGCTGTTGAAAGTATTAAGAATGACAATTTAAATGAATTGGATAATGCATTAAGAATTATGCCTATTGAAAAATTAAAAGATCCAGCTCAAAATTTATTTGTAACCTTCTTATCTTTATGTGCTGGATATAATAGACCTCAAGCTTTAACCATGGTTTTAGATAGATGGAAAGTTGTTTATCCAGATAATGATGTATTACCTATTATGACAAGATTATTTTTAATTGTCACATTGAATAATTCAGCCTTAGCTTATATTGTTTTATCAAACCCCGAATATACTTATGTAGAATTAATGGATGACTTGATTAATTTTGATTCAAGTCAAGAAGTATCTGTGGCTTGTGCAAGAGCAGAGAAAATATTTGGTCAACAATCTCATCATACTTATAAAATTCTTAGAAATAATGCTAGGGAAATTGGAAATTATGTTGTAGAAGAATACATGGTTGATAAAATAAGTGAAACTGCTCCTTTTGCTCCTATACCAGAATATATTAAAAATCATTTAGCTAGTTATTATCCACAATATAAGGATAAACTTCCAACAGAAAGTGAATTAAACCAATTAGCAGAAAAACAAAGCGAAACGGTAGAAAACATTACATTACCTTCAGATGATGAAGCTGTAGAAATGTTAACAGAAGGTTTAAGTAGATATGGAATTTCAATAGAAGAAATAGATGCTGCTAAAGATATTATCAGAGAGGAAATTTCAGATCCAAAAAAGAAAAAAGAATTATTGTTACCATTATTGAAAAATCAAAACGAACAAAGTTTAGATTCTGATAGAGTTTTATTTTGGATTTATGGTCCAAGTAATCCATTAGTTGACCAAGATTTAACTATAGATGCACCTTCATATAATTTCGGTGGTGCAAGACTTCAGCTCTGTGATCTGTTTGATTATGATGAGGAATATGATTATGTTGTGGAATGGTTCACAGGGAGTTGTAAACAGTGTTTAATGAGAATTCGGGAAAAATGGCATGCTGTAAGAAAGCCAAGAAGTATGGGTGGATGGGAACATTGTTACTGTAGTTGGAAATGTGTAAAAGAAGATTTTGAAGAAAGAGAGAATTTCGAGGAAGAAGAAGATTTATTAACTGAAAGAATAATTGAAGCTTTTGAAAAGAAAACTAAAGAAGTAGGTATTCAAGATAGAACTAAATAATATATTAAATATATATTATTTTAAAATAATTCAAAAAGGATTTAATGATTCTGTTGATATTCCTGTTTTATATACTATCCATGCTATAAATACTAATATTAATAAACAAATTAAAAATAATAAAACCGTGGTCCAATTACATAGCCAAAAATTTAAGAAACTGGTATCAAAACTTATCCAAGAACTACCAGGTAAAGGCCTTAAAAATGATTCACAAGTTGAACATTCCAAATTACAAATTGAACAAGGCATAACTAATTTTTTAGGAACTACAGAAACCACAGTATTAGTTCTTCTAACAACCCTTGATAACATAAGAGGACCAGTAGACATCATAACAGTGAAATGTTTTCCTACTGCATAATAAGGTAAAGGTTTCTTCATCTCTTCGATAACTTCTAACCAAAATTTAGATTTAGCTTGAGATGCCATAAACGAATTAGTGTAATAAGACCCTACATTTCCACTACAAACTAAAAAAACTTCTGATGTGCTTTTAAATAGGGGACTTAAATCTCTTTGTATTTCAAAATCTAAATCAATATATAACCCTCCATATAAATACAAGAAACAGTACCTTATTGCATCCGCCTTTTGTATATTGTATGGAAAGGCATCATAATATGGAAGGAAATCTGGAAAATGTTTTTTGACCATATTTCTATTGTCTTCATCGGTCATTAAAACATATTTCCAATCAGACATTAAATATTTAATGGATTTTGGAGATACAGCCCATTTATCTGGAATTTCTTTATTTTTCCATGTTTGCATAATAATTTTAGGTATTCCTGTTTTACATTTTAATGTGGGATAAATTCCAGAACATTTAGAATTGTAACTAGGTTTTTTAACATTTTCTTGTAAAATTTCGTCCAAAGACATACTTTGTATTATAAATATTGTCTTTAAAACAATATTTAATTATTGATTTATTTAAAATCTTCTTTATTTTTATAAATTACTACTTTTATTTATTTTCCACAATTTTTTATCTTTTTTTCAGCCCCACAATTGTCTCCTCGACCTCAGTTCTACGTCTGAACTTTTCTTTCAAGTTCTCCATATATGTGTCACTTAACGCCCGGGTACCTCTTGTATCTACTCCACATGATCCCTTAACTTCCGTATTTTCTCCTGCAACTGTTGGTAATGCTGGGAATCCCACAGTTAAATCACTTGTTGAAACAGGAACAGGTCCAAAATCATAAGTAACATCGTAATCTGAAACATTATCAAATCCTTTGTTACAAGCAACATAACTGGTGCTAATTTCTAAAGTATCTTGAACAGGGATTCCATTATGTAAAAAGGTATTATTTAAGGCTGAACAACAATTTGATTCTACCAATAAGACACCGACTTCATTATTAGAAATTTCACAATTTTGAACATTAACTTTATCGTAACTTAAAGCCAATACTCCAGATGTTCTGTGGTTTGTAATCAAACAATTAAAAACACTACCCTCTTTAGAATTTCCTGATAAGGCCCTTAGTGTAATTCCAGATTCTGTTCTGTCTCCGAGGTTATCGTCCGGTATACTGTTCTGAGTAATAACACAGTCACGAACAGAAACTTTACCAATATTCGACCCAATAATACGAATTCCTTGACTTGATATATCTGACCCCACAATTGCATCACATGTGTTACCGGACGTATGACAATCTTTAATAAGAACAGAGTCACCTATTCCGGCCCTAAAATTAGTTCCACCCACATCAATGCCTGTGCATAATTTTAAAGCTACATTAGATCTTTCTAAATTTGTTAAAATTCGATTATCTTGTGTAATACATCCACTAATAGTTCCACCTTCAGTATAAAATAACGCACATCCGCTTGCTTTTTGATATTGGTCAGGAAATGCTTCACCCTGTAATTTATAGTCAGATACATTATTGGATGCAATACATCGATCGTATTTAACACTTTTTGCTCTATTTAAATCAAGATCGTCATCAGGTAAAGGTCCTGGTAGAAACCCACTTTGATGAAATCCTTCGACTAACCCTCCGGATGTATTTCTACAAGATTGCGAATTTGAAATCAAAATATGCCCTCCTGCTCCTGCAACAGGACCTCTAGCAATTCCTTGTGCGCCAATTGCTACATTATCGTTAAATTGAGAATCCGTGATGTTAATATTATCAACATTAAAATATAAAAATGACTCACATTGTGAATACGCAACTTTTACATTACTAGAATCTGTCTTATTAAAGCTTGCACTACACTTATCAATGTTCCAATTTTTGATTCCATGATCTTGTATCAATGATGATCTACTGCTCAAAAATAGTAAACCGCCTGCGAATACATTTCCGTCTGTTCCTGGTAAATCTCCAAGCCAATATATTCCTGTTCTACGGGTATTTAATCCATATGAAAAAGAGCACTTTGAAAACTCGTACTCATTTCCATTTCCAACAGATATTCCTACAGGATTGTTTTCATCACAAATACAGTTAATCAAAGTTGCTGTATCGATGATTCCGTGATAAGTAGTCATTCCTGCACGGGCATAGTACTTTGTTTCACCTAATTGAATTCCACCTTCTAAAAATGCATCTTCAGGGGTCCCGAATGTTGTAGGAGATTTTCCACCATTTTTGATAACATTAAGTTTAGAGTCATCTTCTCCAAGACGAATTCTTTTGGTTCCTCCTTGAACATAGATACCAATTTGAGAAAACTCTCTTACGGTTCCATTACTTCCCAGAATGGTCACATTTTCATGTCCAGTTAAAACAGTGATACCGGTGGTCTTAAGAACATCATTTCCTTGACGTAGAGTGAATCCGCATAGGTCAAGCTGAACATTATCGGCGTCAATCAAAATGGCTGATTTTCCTGTAACATCAGGAACGAAGGAAATATCTTTTGATAAAGCATATTTCCCAGATTTGGTGATATGAAAAGATTTTTTCAATTGTCCATGAGAACAAAAGTCCTTTTTGCTTATAAGATAAGCAGCTTTGCATGATTTCTCACATTTTTTGGTATCTTTGCATTGACACATTTTTATTTAAGAAATATTTTTAATTTTTAATTTTTAATTTTTAATTTTTAATTTTTAATTTTTAATTTTTATATAACATAATGTTATATAAAATATGAATCAACCATTATTTATACTATGGAAATTTATTTTCAATATTTTCAAATTTATTACTGGTCCATATTAAAATATTTTTCTTTAAAATTTCTAAATCTTCACTTAATTCAAAATTATCTTCAATACTTAAATTCGCACAAATATAAGCAATATCTGAAAAATTGTAATTATAATATT
>JAHLWJ010000190.1 GCA_019057975.1 Promethearchaeota archaeon
CCACATCTACTATTGCTAAATCCAGAGCATCATCTGGTAAGTCTGGTACGACTGGAGAAGCTGCGGGTGTGCCTGTTAAAACTTCCAGTGCCCATTTATCTAATGCTCCACCTATATCGGTGCTATCGTAAATTTGAGCTATAACCCTGTCTTTTCTGGGATTTGTAGGATCGGAAGCTGCTATAGTTAGATTTTTAGATGCGTCATTTGTTATACCATAATGACCTTGCCATTCTGACTGGTCTCCCTGAACATAAGCTCTACCTTTTGCTACCTTTACTCCCATGCCCGGAGTATCAAGTTCTGTTACTTTTAGATCATCTATTCCTATTATTCCTTCGGTTAGAAAATCCCGCAAACGTTGTCTATCAAATTTTGCAGCATAAGGAAGTGTATCTAAAAATTGTGGTTTTATTTCAGCCATTTTATTTTCTCCTTTTTTTTATTGTTTTATCAATTTTATTAACCATTTTTTTACCAGTCTTTATTTTTCTATAAGTCTTTGGATAGGTTTTTATGTATCCTCTACCATTTTTAATCATATAAAATCATCTCCTTTTAATAGATTTATATTTTTTGAGAGGCCAAACTATAAGCTGACCTCTCAATTGATTTTACTATGATCTTAGCTTACTATTTCTTTTTTATTATTATGCTACAGCTTCTTTAATCAAACAAAAAGCTGCAGGTAATTTTATACCACAATCCATTCTAGCGTAAGCTCTGATTAGTACCTGCATTTTAGTCAATGCGTCCTCTGCTACCCTGGACACTTCCAGGTTAAGATTTGTTCTCATTCCCACTATCAAATTGCTATACTGGCCTATTATCCCTTGGGCTGTTAATTGATTTGAGGATAGCTTAGCATACTTTTCATAGGAAGGTGGCGGGATTATTGGCTGCCCTTCGGTAGTAGATACAAGCGCGTCAAGTGTGGCAAATAAGCTAGAGGCCATGATCAACGAATTGGCGTCTATATTTTCTGCCTGGAGTTTGAAATATGCTGAACTTAAGTTTGAATAATCAATTGAAGTGGTAAACTCCTCGGTCAAAATTCCTGTAGTGAGAGCCACACCTAAAGGTTCTAAAGTGCCGGCGCCAAGCAGGCAGGCCCGGTCAATTTCCTGGGAAATTCCTTTACTGATGGCTGCCTCAATACTTTTTTCCACTCCAACCCCGTCTTCTGCAAGTTCAATTGATAATTGAATAATACTTACTACTGACTTTGCGGTGAGGGTTATCCCTGTAAATGTCATATCACGGGACCCGGTAAATCCTGTATTTTCTGCTGTCCATTCCGGAACTGGCATAACTGAAATTTTCGGGATCAGCATAGTTTTCCTGTCCATTGGTATAAATTCCGCGCCACTTTGCATTATCTTGGCTTTGGCCAGGGCCATTTCTATAACTCTTGCGCTTAATTCTTCCGGCACAAACCACTGGCCGCCGCTTGTCGCAGTTCCTAGTGCCCTGAACTCATCAGGGGCAAATTTACCCCAGTTTCCTGTTGCTATTGCCCGGACCGCTTTCCCTAAACTTAACTCCTCGGTTATGCCTAGTCTACCCTTAGATAAAATATAGGATCTTAGCTCGGAGAGGTTAGATTTGTTAAAGGTCCTGATCTCTCCTGGATCTCCATAACTTTGCTGCCCGGTAACCGGGTTTTTATGCGGTTCATTTACAGGAAGCTTCATATTTGCCCGGACGTCCTCTAAGGTTTTTACTTCGGGGCCCTTTAAAGTATCAAATGTATTTCTGAGGCCATCATATTCTTTTATTAAGCTGTCCCAGTTTTTTTGCTCACTTTCGCTGAGATCTCTATCTTCTATTTCTGCTTTTTCGTGTATTGCCTCTAGTGAATCGGCGATCTTCACCATTCGTTTTAGCTGCTTATCTTTTTCTTTCTGATTCATCGTAAACTCCTATTCAATTATTAAGTTTGTTAAAGATAAAAAATTCTGTAAGGACCTAAAAGTGATTCAGCCGATAGTGGGATTCTTACAGCAGTTTTTCCAATCAGTACTTCTTCCCTGTTTTCATAAAGATGGCCTATTATAAGTTTTAATGCCTGTTTTATAGTCTCAGGAATTATAAGATGTGCGGGTGTAACTCCATCGCCAAAAACATATCCAGCTTTATATTTTATTCTTATTGCGCCAATTGGGTACAAGGTACTGGTTGGATAGGACTTACCATAGGCCGGTATAATAACCGCAGGTTCACTATCGCTGTCAGCAATATAATTTTCTGCTGCCCATTCAGCCTCTAAACCATCTTTGTCTTTATATTTTATGCTTAATACTTCCTGAAGTAGTGGCATTGGCAAGGTTATTTCTCCATCTGGAAATTCATCTAAAATATACTCAAATACCTGTGTAGCAAGAGCCCGGCCAGTAAAGTTTTCTGCGTCTTTCCTTGCTGCTTTTATGAGGCTTTCTATCAACTCATCTTCATCATCAGTTGCTTTTCTTATATGTAGTTTTGCCTCAGGTAAAGATATAGGCTCAACCAGTGCTGCCTCAATAATTTTTAACCTCATCGCCTTTTCTTCCTTGATTTAGGTTTTGGTATAACTTCCTTTTCGCCATGGGTTATCGTGGCAGATAAAGTTTGATTTAAAAATTGAAGGGTTTTTACCTAAAAATCCTTTGGCTCTATCCTTATTTTATTCACCTGAATTTTACAGGGGATTACTCCTGAGAGGAATACTCCCGGAAGATATCTCCCTGTAAAATAAGGACAAATGAACGTCAAAAGAATGTTAGAAATTGAAAAAAGGTTGATTTTTTTATTTTCAAACACCGGCCATTTTACCGTTCTGTAAAATAGCTAAAGACACTATAACATATTTTTTGATTTATTAGCAAGGCATATCTATACCTATAAATATGCCTTGCTTCATTTTGGAGATAGTCAAAATGGACGATTCTGGGGGATAGGAATCTTATCGTCGTGGGATTCCTCGAAAATAATATTTAAAATATTAATTAAGACAAATGTCAAGTCTTCTTTAGCTTTTATCATTTTTAAATACCAGTAGCAGACCGTTTTTTGCTTGTTAAATAAATATATGGGATCTTCTATTTTAAAATAAAACCTCTTTTGGATATCCAGTAACATTGTAGCAAATATATTTATATACCATTTTGAAAGCCTTGGTATGTTAAACTTACTTGGAATTTTTTCTATTTTCATAATCTTTCTAACTTTGTTAGTTAACAGGGGCTGAAACCCGCTCTGGTAGAGGTTTTTTAATATTTTACCCCCCCTTACCCTATTTCGCGATTTATTTAATTTCCTTACCGCCCGACCTTAAGATTAAGGACTGTAGCTATTTGAACCCCTATACCCCTTCATTTTTTTTACTTTTTATAATGATCCGTTTGTTTTTTTCCTTTTAATAAATACATATTCTTTATAAAGTTATTCTTTAAAACAGATCTAATACTTAAAAAATTCCTTCCCTAATTGCTTTCTTTTCTTCTCTTTTCTTAAATTAAAAAAAATATTCCTATCTTTATATAATCTTTATAATATCTTTACGCTTTTCAACAGGGGCTGAAACCCGCTCTGGTAGTGGCTTTCAAAAAAAGTTACTGCCAACATTGGGTATGTTTACTGCCAACATTGGGTATGTTTACTGCCAACATTGGGTATGTTTTTGTATTTTTACTGCCAACATTGGGTATGTTTACTGCAGACTTTGGGTACTATTCCTTTTCTCCTTCTAGACCCTCAAGTTTCTCCCGGTATTTTGGGGAGAATTTTGCCATTATTCTCCAGGCTTCTTCCCTAGTTTCTTTTGATATAGGTTTGTATGTGTATTCTTCTTCTTTATAGCTATTATCGATAATTTCTTTTACTTTTCTTTGCGGCCTGAATTTATTGATATTTATTTGAAAGATAGCTTTCTTAGATACGGTTTTGCCTTTTGTGATCTTAAAATCTTTTAGGTACTCTAAAGTTTTGGCCTGTTTAAAACATTCTATTATACGGTCATCTGCCCTCTTTTTTTTATTGGCTTTTATCCAGTTATCCATTCTTAAAATATATGATAATTTTTTAAAACTGATTTCATGAGTTCTTTTAAAATTCCTTCTTCTTTCTAGGGCAATCTCCCTGGCCAGCAATTGAAGAAACATAGGCAAATGTTTATTCTTTACGCTTGGCAATTTCTCCTTTATCTCGGTATAAAAATTAGAAGGCAGCAGAATATAATAATTTTCTATCTGGTCAAAAAGAACTGTTGAAGGCACAATTCTAATTGCCTTTAATTTATTTATTTTACTTTTGCCATTATAAAATTCAGTTTCCTTTAATCCTTCGTATTCAAGTTCTACTTCCCGGATAATACTTGATATAGCCTCAATCCTGTTGAATATTTTTTCACCCTTCTTTTTAGTGGCTTCCGTATCAAGTTGGCTATAAGCTGTAATGCATTTCTTCCAACTCAAAGATAATAGCGCCCTGATTGCCTGTCTTTTTCCTGATCCGCTAAAAATCTGTTCTCCCTTTTTATTTTTCCATTTTTTAACTCCGTAGGCTTCGTAATAATCTGCATGGGTAAAGGCAAGTGAATTATCTTTTTTATTAACATACCCATATTTAGAATATAGTTTCTGGATCGCAAAAATTGCCATATCCTCTGCCCTGGTAAGATCCCAGCCGATAATTTTTATATCAAGATTTTTAGCTTCCTTGATCAGTTCCCTGTTTTCTATAAGCTCAAATGATAACTGGCCGGGCATATGTGGCTTGCCAAATCTTTGTTCTATTGAGTGCACAGAGGCCTTAATCAAATCTTCTTCAAGTTTTTCTAGCTTCTCAATATCTTTCTTTTTAATATCTTTCTTTTTAATATCTTTCTTTTTAAAAATCTTAACTGACTTCTCAAAAAATTGGACCAAATCGTCAATATCTTTTTCTGCAAAAGTATTTATATCACTTTTACATCTCTCAGCCACTTCAATGAATTTATAATATCCTGGCAAATCTAAGCCCCTGATCTTTTCTTCCTGCTCTGCAATGTGATTTAAGATCCTGAGCAGCTTTTCTCTTTTTAATGTAGAGTTCATTATTACCTTCCTTTAATTATTTTTTGATTTTTTAAATAATCTCTTCCGCCATGGTAGCTTAATAATATCTTTAAGTTCCTTTACTTCTTTCCGGAGTTCCTGGATCTCTTTTTTCTGGTCCGCAATATTTACCAGGCTATTTGATATTACTTCTAAAAACTTATACTGCTGTTCTACTACGATTTCTTCTATTACTTCAATATTTCTGCTAAACTCCTGGCCTAACCGCTCTTTAATTTCTTCTGCGGTTTTACTGTTGTTTGCCATTTCGCAGATAATTCGCAAAACCTCTAATGTTTCCTTTTTATACCTTTTTTTTCTTCCACTTCCTATAGATAATATAAATTCCGGATATCTATCCCTATAATATCTAGCTGTGCTTTCTGGGATCTTTAAGATTTTAGCCATTTTAGTTATGTTATAGAATTCCATTTTTAAACACCTATTTTAGATAATTCACTTTTCCCTATAATGTATTGGAGGATTTTTTATATAGTTCATTGCATTTTGCAATATTTTTAAGTTATCTTTAGCATAACCTAGCAGAAGATTACATTTATGACATAAAAGACCTCTCAGCTTTCTTGTTTTATGATTGTGATCTACTTCAAGCCGCTTAAGTGAAATTGTCTTTTTACAAATTGCACAGCTATTATTTTGTTCCTCATAAAGTTCTTCTATGATTTTATGGGTTAAGCCATGGCGTCTATATTTACAATCTTTTAAATATTCTTCATATGATGTATTTTCTATTCCCCAGTTCATTTCTTACTATTTTCTTTAGCTTTATCACGATTATTTTTGTAATATATTCTTTTTGCTTTCTTTATTTTTTCACGATTATTTTTGTAATATATTCTTGATTTTTCTTTTATTTTTTCAGGATTATTTTTAGCATATCTCCTTGATTTTTCTTTTAATTTTTCAGGATTGTTTTTTTTATATTTTATATTATATTCTTTTATTTTTTTAGGATTGTTTTTTCTATATCTTTTACTGCGTTCTTTTTCTTTCTCACGATTATTTTTGTAATATATTCTAGCATTTTCATTTACTTTCTTACGATTATTTTTTCTCCATTTTCTAAGCCTTTTTCTTTTTTTTTCTTTTACTTTTTTAGGATTACTTTTTGCCTTTATTTTAGTTTTCATTGCCTCTTGCTTTTCTATAGTCATTTTTAATTAAAATAACCTTAAATTTCAGTTTTAAGGCTTCTTAATAGTATATCATTATTCTAACCTTTTAAGTTCCTTAAATAGCCTTTTAAGTACTTTAAAATTAATTCTGTCTATATTTTACCATTGATTTTTTTAGTTTGTTTAAAAATTTTCTATCTTGGTCCAGAATCTTCAATAACTGCAAAATCCGGTATTCGTAAAAATAATATGGTGATAGATTAAAATAATCGGCGAATTCTTCCATTATTTTTTTCTTAGGGATTTTACCAGGTCCATATTTACAATAGTGCTGCACAAAACTATCACTATGGTATTTATCTTTATTGCCGCACCGGGAATTATAAGACATTCCCAGGGCAAGTTTTTCATAGGACAATTTTGCTTTTTTTCTTAGATCTTCTAAGGACCGGCCAAAATCTTTATATGATTTTTCTTTTGGTAATTTATACAATTTAAAATCCTAAAACAGTTTTTTTGAGATCCTCTGCATTTTCAAGTACATAAAGGACCGCCTTTTCAATCTTTGTGATTTCAATTCCGAGCATAATATCCTCTAGTTCTATTATCAGATGTTTAAATTCCTTTGGTATTATTGCTTGAAGTTCATTCAGTATTTGATTTTTTTTTCTAATAATGGAATCTTCTGATTTAATCCTGGCAGATATAATATCCATTATTTTTTCTCTTATGAATGGTGTTAGGTCCTTAAATTCGTTGTGAATCTCTGTTTTTGCGGTTGGTAGCAGAAAAACGTTGCTTATCTTTGTCATTGATTGCCTTCCTTTTTTATTTTGTTTATAATCTTATTTGACCATCTTTGTCAGATGGTTGCCTTAGCTTGGGGTTTCGGCCCCAAGCTTTTATTATTTAATCTCTTTCCAATCCGGATATTTTTTTAATTGCTTAGGTAGATATTCTTTTAAGGCTTCTAGGACTATTGTATTTTTATTGATTCTCTCTTTGAATCTTAAAAACTCTATGGCTTTATTTATGCTTGGTGGTAAATAAATTGTAAATTTTACTGATTCTTTTATCATTTTATCCTTTCATAAATTCTATTTAATATTACAATATAAAGGATTAATGTAATAATATCAAGTATTTATAAAAAATGAAGCTTTGTAGTCAATTCTGAGGCCTTTAAATTTTATGTTAATCCTTTTATACCTTTAAAAGATTAAGCCTGTTTTTTATAACTCTAATTTCAATTTTAAGACTTCTTCATAGGATATCATTAAAATTTTATTATCTCTTAAATTTATCCCCAAATTTTAACGATTAGGCTATTTTGATTATATATTCCATACCTGGATGCTGGATTTTCATCTGTTTATTATTTTTAAGCTATACATAATTTATCTTGATAATAGGTGAACTGTAAGATGTGTATATTCTTTTTCAGCATTAACATCTACTGTATCAACTCCTGCTATGTGAATGGCAAATAATTCTATATAGTCTCCTGCTTCTAAATATGCTATATCCCCAAGGTGTGTTGCACATCCATCAGCTATAGATATGGTCTGGATACTTTTTTTAATAAAAATAGTATTATTTTTCTTTATACCTGCTCCATACAGTTTATTTGCCACAAGACTTGTAGGATCAAAACTAACTCCAGCTTCTATTAAATAATATCCAGTAACTGGTATATCGAATCTGTTATTTGTTACAGCATCGAAATCAGAGCCTACATCATAATCTTCAGAATCAAGCAATAATTTTATCCAAGCACTTGAGACTAAATTTAGTTGATTTGCAGATAAATATGCTCTTGCTTTTACATTAGTCTGTATTATCTTGTCGCCACTAAAAACAATATCATCATCAAATGTCTTCTTGCCTATAATGGTTTGTATTCCAGAAAGAGTAACTAAATCACTAATGACATTTTGTAATCCTATCTGGCTTCTCTGGTCTGTAATGTTAGCATTGGTAATTTCTGTAACTCCTGCTCCACATCTACTATTGCTAAATCCAGAGCATCATCTGGTAAGTCTGGTACGACTGG